>NZ_BADD01000105.1 GCF_000333455.1 Rhodopseudomonas sp. B29 | reverse complement strand
GGCGCGCGGCAAATTTCCCATCATCGTTCCCGAGCTCCCCGGCCGGAATGGCGACGATGATAGGGTGGCGGGTGCCGGGGCCGGCTCGCATGTTGAGGATGCCCGCGGAAACATTATCGAGCACCCGAAAGCTTAGGCGTTGCGCCGACGATGGCGGCGGTGCAGAGGGCGACGCTGGCGCCACCTCGGTCGGACGCTCAGGCTTCGGCTGCTCAGGCTCGGGGTCGCGCTGTGGGTGGAGCTGCAGCAACCTGCTGCTGCGAGGACGCGGTCACGCCTGCGGCTTGGCCGGCGAAGTAAAAATCGCCCTGTATCGGCGATGTCGACAGCCAAGGCTGCTGCGCGTTGCCGGTCGACTTCATCACCGCAAGGCCTACGCGGTTGAAGGTCTGAAAGATGTCGATGCCCGGCCGGCTGATCATCTCCGCCAACGCCCGCGTATACGGGCTGTGACCGTCGTCGCCGTCCTGCGCGACATTGCCGGGCTGGGTCGCGTAGGAAATTAGCGTGCCTTCCGGCGCCTGCATTTGCGCGAGGCCGCCGTTAGCGGATCGCAAACCGCGACCGCCGAATGGATTGTTGCGGCAGGCATCGAGCAGCACGATGTTGAGTCGCGTCCCGGCGCTTTCCATCTGCCTCAACACAAGACCGATATCCAGCATCTGGAAATCGACATCGGCCTCGCGCGTCGGATTGGCGCCGACCGGCACGAGATAGTTGGTGCCGCGAACCTGTAAGCCGTGGCCTGCATAGTAGAACAGGCCGACGTCCGCGCCGGCCGAGTCGCGGCCGAACTGCTGCACCAACGCGTCGAACCGCGCTTTGTCGACATCGAGTTGGGCACCGCCCCCCACCAGTGTGAAGCCGAGGCGGCGCAACGTCTCGACTATCAGCGTGGCGTCTTTGGCCGGGTTCTCCAGTGCTGTGACGTGGCGATAAGCCGAATTGCCAACTACCAAGGCGACGCGCGTCTCGGCCAGTGCCGCCGAACTCAGCACCCACGCCAGGAGCAACCAGAGCAGCCGACCTGCCCACACCATGCAGAACTCCCCTTGCCGTCGGCGGACAGTAAACCGATCGACGGCGCAGGCCAATCCCGCAGCAGGCAGCCTACGCCGCCTGCGACGCCCGCCTGCCGAACTTCGTCAGCAGCCCCTCGATCTCCGCTGCCGGTCGCCCGGGGCTGAACAGGAAGCCCTGGACTTCGTTGCAGCCTTCGGCGCGGAGTTGGTCGAGTTGCTCGATGGTTTCGACGCCTTCCGCGAGCGTGGTGATGTTCAGGCTGCGGCCGAGGCCGGCGATGGCACGGACGATGGCGAGGCAGTCGGGCCGCTCGGTGAGATCCTTGACGAACGATCGGTCGATCTTGATCTTGTCGAACGGGAAACTGCGCAAGTAGCTAAGGCTCGAATAGCCTGTGCCGAAATCGTCCATCGAGATCCGCACTCCGAGGCTGCGGAGCTGATGCAGCGTCGCCAGATTGGCTTCGCTCTCGGCCAGGAATAACGACTCTGTAATCTCGAGCTCGAGCCGACGCGGCGCCAGCCCGGACTGCGCCAACGCCGAGATCACCACCTGCACCAGATTGCGGCTGCGGAACTGCACCGGCGACAGATTGACCGCGACCTTGATATCTGACGGCCACCTCGCCGCCTCCAGGCAGGCGCGGCGCAGCACCCATTCGCCGAGCCCTACGATGAGACCGATATCCTCCGCCACCGGAATGAAATGCGCAGGTGAGATCATGCCGCGCTCGGGATGATGCCAGCGCAGTAGCGCCTCGAAGCCGCCGATGCGGTCCTCGGCGAGATCGATCAATGGCTGATAATGCAGATCGAATTCGCCCTTGGCGAAGGCATGGCGCAGGTCGAGCTCCATGTCGCGGCGGATCTGCGCCTGGCGGTCCATCTCCTTCTCGAAGAAATGGTGGCAACCGCCGCCCGACGCCTTGGCCCGGTACAACGCCATGTCCGCGTTGCGCATCAGCGCCTCGCAATCCTCGCCGTCGCCCGGCGACATTGCGATGCCGATCGAGGCGCCGATCACCACTTCGAGCCCGTCCATGTCGTAGGGCGCGCTGATCACGTCGATGAGGCGGCCGGCGAAATCGCTGGCCTCGTTCGGCGATGCGGCGGCGGTCAGCACGATGGCGAATTCATCGCCGCCGAATCGTGCCGCGAGATCGCCGGGCCCGATCTGCTGGCGCAGCCGCGTCGCCACCGCCTGCAGCAGCCGGTCGCCGGTCGGATGGCCGAACGAGTCGTTGACGTTCTTGAACAGGTCGAGGTCGATACACAGCACCGCGACTTTGCCGTCGCAGGTCCGGCTGTGATCGAGCGCCTGCTGCAGCCGCTCTTGATACAGAGCGCGGTTCGGCAGATTGGTCAGCCCGTCGTGATGCGCCATATGGGCGATCTTGGCCTCGGCCTTGCGACGCTCGGTGATATCCACGACTGCGACCAGAAAGCCGTCGCGGCCGTTGAAGTTGACGCGGCGGCCGAATGTCAGCACCTGGATCTCGCTGCCGTCGGCTTTGACGTGGCGCCAATTGCCGGCGGACTGATAGCTCTCGCCGACCTTGAGCAGTGCCTCGCTGTGCGCGGCCCATTCGTCCTTGGGCCAGATCTCGCGCAACGTCATGCGCAGGAAAGTGTCGCGATCGTAGCCATAGTGCTGCACGGCGGCGTCGTTGACGCTGATGAACTCGGTGGTCTGGGCGTCGAACACCCACATCGGCATCGGATTGCCGTCGAACAGCAGTCGGAACGACTCCTCGCGCTTCTTCAGCGAGGTCACGTCGGAAATGGTCAGCGAGATGATGTCGCCGAACGCGGTGGCAGCGAGGCTGAGATTGCGCTCGTGGGTGTCGACCGCCAGCGTGACGCTGCCGCCGGTCTCGACCAGTTGCAGCAGCGGCCCGACGATATCCGGCGAGCACAACAGATGCTTGTGGTCAGCGAGCCGGCTCCATTGCAAATCGTCGATCGGATGACGCAGCAGCTGCGAGGCGCCAGCGTTGAGATGCACGATCTGAAAATCGAACGGCCTGCGATCGGCGCCGCGGATCGCGGTCAGCGAGACGATTCCATCGTCGGTCGAAGCAAAGATCGCGTCGAGCAGATTGTAGCGAAAGCCGTCTTCGTTGATGTAAACGCCGACCAGTGTCCCGCCCCAGCGAGACGAGGTCGGCAGCGCCAGAAGCGTGTACTTCTGCACCATGCCGTCGCGCACACAATGCGCGCTGCCGAGATACGGACGGCGGTTCGCCAAGGCGCCAGCCGCAGCCTGTGTCAGGGCCGTCGCGCAGTCCGATGGCAGAGCCGTCAGCGAAATGTCCCAGCGATCGTCCGACAACCATTGCTGCACATAACGTCCGGTGCGCGAGACCTCCAGCGTATCGCCGTTGATGCGCAGCAGAGCGATGTGATCGGCAAGTCGGCCGAGACTGCCGAGCATCACCTCTTCGTAGCTCGGCAGCGACTGCGCCGGTTGCACGGCGGCGTGCCACTTCCGCTGCAACACGATCAGGTCGCCCGAGAGCTGATTGAGAGAAGTCTCTGAAAATTTGCCGACAGCCGACACGAAGGCGCCCCAGCAGTGGTGTCCCCTGTATCGCACTGCACGGTCCGCCGATTAAGACGATGTAAACACTGCGCCGAGACCTCGTGAAAACACGAAGTGTGAAGGTTTTAAGTCAGGCGATGGTTAGTGAGCGTTCACCACTGTGACAGTGGCGATACTGCAAAATGTTCGGGATCGGAGAGTTGGTGTCGTCCGGGGCGGCGCTGCGGCCCGGCGAGGCTCAGCGTGCCAGCACTTCGACTTCAGTGTCGACGCCGTTGACGACGTTGAAGCCGCGCTCGAACACCTTGCCTTCGTTCTTGGCAATGGCGCGGTACTCGCCTTCCGACAGCACCACGCGCGGGAAGGCGCCGATCGACTCCTTGATGACGTCGCCACCCGGGGTCAGCACCGACCAGGCGGTGTTGGCGAGCGCCTCGCCGCCCTTCTCGCTGACCAGCTTCAGGGTGATCACCGCGGCACGGTGCGTGATGGTGACGTCGGTGAGCTTACCGGCCTGGACGCGAATGTCGGAGCGCACCACCGAATTGGCGTCGCCGTAATTCGAGACTATGTAGTAAGTGCCCTCCGGCACCAGCACGACGTCGCCGGCCGGAATGTTGGGCAGGATCGGCGCGCGTTCGACGTTTTCGAACTGACTGCCTTTGTAGATCGAGAACGAGATCTGGTTGGACGGAATCCGCGATCCGCCGACCTTGCCCTCGATGCGCAGCCCGCCAGCCGGCAGGATGAAAGACTCGCGATCGGTGTCGGCCTTGAGGTTGACCGGCCGCACTGCGCTGACCAGCCCGTGGGCGACATGAACGACGTAGTTGCCCGGCGGCAGCACGATGTTGGGAGTCGGGGTGCGCTCCTCGCGGATCAACTTGATGGCGCCGCCCTCGTCGGGACGTTCCGAATAGACGCGCCAGACGATGCCGGAATTGATGACCGGTAGATCCTTGCCGTAGCGCGCTGTCAGCGTCAGCACGCCCTGCGGGGCAGCATTGGCCGGAGGCACCACCGGAGTAGCGGGCGGCGTGACAGCGGCGACGGGGGGCTGAGTCAGCGTCGGAGGCAATGCCGGCGCTGCGGCCGGGCCAGACGACGGCGCCAAGCTGATGGCACCACCCGAAGGCGCCTCCGGCACCGAAGCCGGCGGGACCGGCGGCGGCCGATCGCTGAACAATTGCGCCGAAGCCGGGCTCGATACGGCCATCGCCGCGCAGACAGCAAACGTCAGCAGCCGTACGCCGCGCCGCCCGAGTCCCGCGGTGTCGCCTCTGCAAATCATGGCCGATGGTTTTGACCGAAAACGAGGCAATTTCAAGCCTCCGGCGCCGCGACCCACACGGTCATACCAGAACCGTTCGATCACGCATTGTTTGCGCCCACCCGGATCCAACGTCGCCGATTTGCGCTGGCGGGCGCCGCTCCAGGGATTAAACAAACACGCAGTCCCGGCTGGCGCGCGTCCGAGGTTCCGCTTAGATGCACTGCGAACCCACCCGCGATGGCCGAAGCGGCGCCTGTGCGCGACGCAAACCCGGCAGACAGGAGGCGCCCGAGTGCTGGAACATCTGATCGGCCGTGGCCAGCAAACCGTCCCTGCCCCGAACAAGCCCGGCGTCGACAGTGCCCGCAAGCCCGTGATCGGGCTGGCGCTCGGCGGCGGCGCGGCACGCGGCTTCGCCCACATCGGCATCCTGCGGACCTTGATTGCCAACGGCATCGTGCCCGACGTCGTCGCCGGCACCTCGATCGGAGCGGTGGTCGGCGGCGCCTATGTGGCAGGCCATCTCGACACGCTGGAGGATTGGGCGCGCAGCCTGAAGCCGCGCAACATCCTCGGCTATCTCGACGTCCGCCTCAACGGCTCGGGCCTGATCGGCGGCGGCAAGCTCGCCGCCCAGCTCGAAGCCACGTTGGGCCAGATCACCATCCAGGACCTGACCCAGAAATTCGCCAGCGTGGCGACCGAAGTCCGCACCGGCCACGAGATCTGGCTGACGCACGGCCGCATCGTCGATGCAGTGCGCGCTTCCTACGCGCTACCCGGCATATTTTCGCCGGTGCTGATCGGTGACCGCTGGCTGGTCGATGGCGCGCTGGTCAATCCGGTTCCGGTG
>NZ_BADD01000106.1 GCF_000333455.1 Rhodopseudomonas sp. B29 | reverse complement strand
CGGCCGCGATGATGCGGCCGCCGCTCTGCGGTGGTCCGCCCTCCCAGGTGGTGACGATGCCGCCGGCGCCGGTGATGATCGGGATCAGCGCGGCGATGTCGTAGGGCTTGAGCTCGGTCTCGATCACGAGGTCGATCTGGCCGGCGGCCAGCATGCAGTAGGAGTAGCAGTCGCCGCCGAAGCGGGTCAGCCGAGCCTGGTTCTGGACGCGTTCGAACGTGGCGCGATCGGCTTCGTTCATCAGCAGCGGCGAGGTGGTGAACAGCACGGCGTCCTTCAGCGCGGCGCAGCGGCGCACGCCGAGCCGACGCTCTCCGGAAGGGCCTTTGTACGTTGCCGAACCATTATCTCCGGAGAAGCGCTCGCCGATGAACGGCTGGTGCATCATGCCGTAGACCGGGCTGCCCTTGTGCATCAGCGCGATCAACGTGCCCCACAGGGGAAACCCGGCGATGAAGGATTTGGTGCCGTCGATCGGGTCCAGCACCCAGACGTAGTCGGCATCCTCGCGCTCGTTGCCGAATTCCTCGCCGATGATGCCGTGTTGCGGGAAACTGCCTTTGATCAGCCGGCGCATCACCGCCTCGGCGGCGCGATCGGCTTCGGTCACCGGATCGAAATCGCGCCCGGGGTGCTTGTTGTCGATGGTCAGGGAGGTGCGGAAGAACGGCAGGATGGTGTCGCCCGAGGACGTCGCAAGGCGTCCGATGAAGGCGGCGAAGTCGATGACCGTCACGAGGGTTCCTCAGCCAAAAAACCGAATCCAGTCAGCTCTCGTTCGACGCTACGCGAAATCCGAGACCTTGCCTGCTTTATTTCTCCGCGGCGGACCGGTCCATCCTCTGAATCATCGACCACAGCCCGCACTCACAGCTTTCGCCCGCAGTTGCGAACGGAGCGATCGGGGCTGGAATTCGCGCTTCCGGCGTGGCCGGGC
>NZ_BADD01000107.1 GCF_000333455.1 Rhodopseudomonas sp. B29 | reverse complement strand
CAGCGCCAGATAGATCGCGCTGGTGCCCGACGCGACGCTTACGCAGTGGCGCGCGCCGCAATACTCCCCAATCAGCTCTTCCCAGCGCTCACACGCCGGCCCCATCAGCAGCCGACCGCCGCGCAGCATGTCGTCGACGACTTCGAGCAGGCGGGCGCGGAGGTCGTCGTCGACCGCGAGATCGCGGTAACGCACCTTGGGATCGCGCAGTGGCGGCTGCAGCAGATCGGCCGCGAGGTCGGCCGGAATGCCGTTGGTCACGCCGCGATACAACGCAAGGCCCGGCGCGGCTGCCGCTGTCGTCCCCGTCGTATCAGGCTTCGCCGCCATCTTGATCTCCGATCCGCACACCGCGCTCAGCGCTTGCTACAGCACAGCACCAGATTGTAATGGGCCATGGCGTGATAGCCGGTGTGCACGACCTCGTCGTTCATCGAAAACGCGTAGACGTTGTGGAAGAAGTCCTGCATCAGCCGCTTCAGGTCGCGCTGGTCCTTGCAGTTGACGTGGCCGAGCTTGCTGTGCGCGGACGCGTAAGGTTGCGACTGCAGCGACGGCATGCCGATGATCAGCGTGCCGTGCGGCTCGAGGCTCGCCACCATATTGCCGAGGAAGCGGCGTTCGTCGGCGGCCTCGATGTGCTCCAGCACATCGAGCGAGTACATGCCGTCGAAACTGCCATCGACCGGCTTCTCCATCATGTCGTGCACCTTGACGTCGATCGGCCACTTCTCGGAATGCCGCGCCTGCGCATCGGCGACGAAGGCTGGATCGAAGTCGATGCCGGTGAGGTGGCCGACGTCTTGACGGACCACGCGGCTGAAGAAGGCATCGCCGCAGCCGACTTCCAGCACACGGGCGCAGCCCTGCAGCATCTTGCCGACGAATTTGTAGCGCGCGAAGGTGAAGGCGAGTCGCTTGGGGTCGTCGAGATAGGCCCAGTTCGACACGAGCCCGAGCCGCTCGAAGCCATGGACGCGGAAGTGATCAATCGCTTCCTGGTACTGCTCCTCGCCCTTGGTCTTTTCCATTCTCAGGCCCTTTCGGCAGCAGCAGTGATCGCGCGGGCGTCTTGCAGAAAGGCGCGGAGCTGCTCCGGCTCCTCGGGTGCCCATTGCGCATAGTCGGTGTCGGTCCGCACGAACGGACCGGATGTCGTCTCATGGAACACCACCATCGGCGTGCGCGGCACGACGGTGTGATACATCGGCTCGTTGAGCCGATAATAGAACGATCCGCCGCGACTCGGCTCGGCCAAAGCCACAGTGCGGACCGGCGCTCCTGCGTCGTCGAAGATCACGATGTCGATCACGCCTTCGATCATGTGAAACGACTCGGTCTTGCCGAGATGGCGATGCGGGCGAAACAGCACGTCGTCGCGCAGCGCGATGATCATCTCCTGCACCTGCGCGGCGTCGTCGGCATGCACGCACACCCGGCTGCGGCCGAGCGGACTGCGCATCGCCGCCTCCTTCAAGCGCGTCAGCCAATCGGCGCCGAGTTCGACGATGGCGCCGCTGTCGCGAAACACCTCGGTCATCGGCGCACCGTTTTCATGGCGCGATCCTCGCCACGATCGCATCGGGTGCGAGCCCGTGCGCAGCGAGCAGATCGTCGTGGCTGCCATAGCAATGGATGAATTCGTCCTTCAGCGTGAACACGTCGAGCGCGCAGCTGGCGCGTTCCTGCCAGGCAATCGCCTGGACGTTCATCGCCAGCGAGCCATTCGGCGCGCATTCCTCGATCACCACGACGCGCTTATAGTCGCGCAGAACGCGCGCGACCGCCTCGCGATCGAGCGGCTTGATAGTGTGGACCGAATACAGCGCGGCCGACGTGCCCCTCGCGGCGAGCGCATCGGCGACCGCCACCGCCTGCTTCATGATCGGCCCGTAGCTGAGGATCGCCACATCATCGCCCGGCCGGATCAGCCGCAGCTTGCCGAACCGCCATGGCTCAGCGGCTTGCTGCGTCAGCACAGGCTCGCCCGCCTTGCCGAGCCGCAAATACACCGGCCCGCGCGTCTGCGCAGCGCACCAGCGCGTTCGCGCTTCGGTCTCGTCCGGATC
>NZ_BADD01000108.1 GCF_000333455.1 Rhodopseudomonas sp. B29 | reverse complement strand
ACGTTCAGGGTCGAGCCGTCGCTGATCAGGGTGCCGAGCGTCGTACCACTGTGGTGCGCTGCTTGTCAAGGTCAGCGAGCCGGAACCGCTCGCGGTGGTAAGACCGAGGTTCTTGAACAGGTCGGTGAAGCCGGTGATGTTGAGGTCGGCACCCGTCGAGCTCTGGATCGTGACCTGACCGGTGGACACGCTCGAGGCGGTCTGGCCGGCGTTGGTGCTGATCGTCGCGACACCGCCCGAGATCGACGCCGACTTGACGCCGTTGGCGAGGTCGACCGCGGTCAACAGATCACCCACCGTCGCGTTGGTGAAGTTGCTCTGGTTGCCGAGGTAGATGGTCGAGTTGCCCGAACCGTCGGTCGCGATGCGGCCGAGAACGCCGGTACCGTTCGGAATGGCGTTGCCCTGCGGAGCATCGGCAGTCTTGAAGGTGATGGTCTTGCCGTTGACGGTCAGCTGAGTGCCGTCCGCGATCGCATTGGTGGTCAGACCGCCATTGGTGTTGAACAGCTGCGTGCTCGCCGTGATATTGGCGGCTGCGCCTGCAGTGGTGTTCACCGTCTGCGCAGTGAGACCGAGCTTGGCCAGCACCGTACCACCAGAGTTGTCACCGATGGTCAGCGGGCTGTTGGTGCCGGAATGCAGGGTGATCTTGCCGGCAGCGACGGTCGAACCCGAGCCGTTGTTGATGGCGTCGATCGTCGTCGTCAGGTTGGCCAGAGTCTGGTCGATACCGATCGTGTAGTTGCCGCTGCTGTCCTTGCTGGCGGCGCCGGCGGTGGTGAAGGTGATGGTCTTGCCGTTGACCGTGATCGAGTCGCCCGCAGCCGGGCCGGTCGCGGTGGAGGTCGAACCGTTGGTCAGCGCGCTGATCAGCGTGGAGGTCGTAGCGGTGGCGCCGGCGGTGCCGACGGTCAGCGCGGAGCCGGCGGCGGAAGCGTCCGCCGCAGCGGCAACCTGGACGCTCGCCGAAGCGGGAGATCGAAACGATCGCGCCGCCGAGGCTGTCAGTGCCGGCCGCAGCGGTGGTGCCGCCAGCGGTGCCGTCGAAGATGGTGTTGGAGGTGGCGACGCCGTTGGGCGAAGCTCTGGGTGCCGCGCAGGTCGTCGGCCGTCGCGCCCGAAATCGTGGCGGACACGTTCGACTTGGTGGAGTAACCCGAAGTGGTCTGCAGGGCCTGGTTGGCGATCGACTTGGCGCTGTCCACGAGCTTGTTCAGCGAAGTGATGCCGGTGTTGGCGGCCTGCAGGATCTGCACGCCGTTGCCGATGCCGTCGAGCAGGTTGTTGATGTCCGACGCGCGGTTGTCGAGCGAGGCCGCAGTGAAGAAGTTAGTCGGATTGTCGAGCGCCGTGTTGACCTTCTTACCCGAAGCGAGACGGCTCTGGGTGGTGGCGAGCAGATCGGCCGTGGCTTGGAGCGACGACAGATTCTGCCGAACGGCATTGGAGAGAACGATACCTGACATGTGATGCTACCTTCCTGGTTTAGCACTGCGATCTTCTTGATCGACCGCGGAACCATGCCGGCGAGACTCTAAGAATGCGTAAAAGATCGGCAGCGGGTTTAAGTAATGAAATCGCTCGTAAAACCACGGGCTTGCGAGTAGCTCCGAGAATAGGCCGACGCACATAACGGCATCGCGCAACTACACGCCACCTGCATAAAGCCCAGTATTTCTAGATAGTTGCACAGTGCAGGGCGGCGCCGGGGAAGCGCCGATTAACAAATAGTAAAGATCAAAGGATTGCGTCGGCGCGTTCAGAGATTGTTAATCACTGAACCCACCGGCCAAACCGACTGAAATTATTCTTTGGCGTTAGGCCCTTTTCTCGAAGCGCAACAGCTTCATCGGACAGAAATCACCGGCAGGCGGCAGTGCCGCGAAATAATCGTTGAGCCGCGACGACGATTTGACCTTGGCGCCCTTCGGCATCAAGGCGGGCAGAAGTACGCGCGAGCCGAAATAATAGCCGCTGAGGAATGCGTCCTGAAAAGTGCAGGCGCAGCCGAGCGACAGCATGAACTCGATCGTGGCCGGCTCGTCGAAGAAATGATTGTGCCAGCTCTCCGGGATCGGCTCGAGACCGAGTTCGTCCCGCGCTTCGTTGAGATTGTTGAGGCCGGTCGAGAAGCCTTCCTGCATGATATAGGCACCGCCCGGCTTCAACGCGCGCACGATGTTGCCGAGCGCCACCTTCTGATCGTCCCACGACACCAGATTCTGGATGCAGCGCTGGCTGAACACCACGTCATAAGCCTGAGTGTCGTCCAGCTTCAGCACGTCGCCGACAAAAAAGCCGACGCGGTTATCCGGATCGAGCTTCTTCGCGTTGTCGATCATCGCCGGGGAGAAATCGAACGCCTTGATCCGGATGTCCGGATACGCCGCCAGAACCTGCGTCGTCGTGTAGCCGTTGCCGCATCCGACCTCGAGCACCGACATCGCGGGGCGAAGATGCGGCAGCAGCGCCTTCACTTCCAGCACGCGGGTGCGCATGTCCTGGATGGTCGACGTGCCGCTGGTGCCGTGCATTGCGGCCTGCTCGGCATAGAGCTTCTGAATGTCGTCGACGGTGAATTTCTCGGTCAATCTCGCCTCCCCGGCTGCCGCGCGAGCGGCGCTGACACTTCGTTAACGATGGAATTCCACGACCGCCGCGATCACCTCGTCGACCTGATCGTCGCTCAGCTTCTCGTGGATCGGCAGGCTGATGATCTCGCGCACCAGCCGCTCGGCGTTCGGCAACGGCCGCGGCGCAGGATGGCGATACGCCGGCTGCTGCGACATCAACAGCGGATGACGGATCTGGCCTCGATGCCG
>NZ_BADD01000109.1 GCF_000333455.1 Rhodopseudomonas sp. B29 | reverse complement strand
CGAGCGGGCGACGGCGCTGGCCAGAATTGCGTCGGAATTCAGCGGTTGGGCTCCAGAGCTGACAGCACTTATTACCGACGGCGAGACCGAACCCGTAATTCGCCCGCTCCATGCGCTTCCAGTCGATCATCGTTGGGATCGCCTGCGCGGCGTCACGCTGCTCGGCGATGCGGCACACTTAATGTCGCCGTTTGCCGGCGAAGGAGCCAATCTCGCGATGTACGACGGCGCCGAGCTCGGCAAGGCGATCGCCGCCAATCCCGGTGACGTCGAAGCTGCGCTCGCCGCCTATGAAAAAGAACTCTTCCCCCGCAGCGCGTCCGCAGCGGCCGAGACGGACCGGAACCTCAGATTGTTCTTCAGCAGCGCCGCGCCTCAGTGCGTGGTCGACCTTTTCGGTCAATACCTACCCGTCAATTAATCGCCCTGCCCGCCGCTCTCCCGCGGAGCCGGGTGACTAACGATCCGCCGCCGCCTCGCGCCGCTTGCCGGTGATCGCCGGCAGCGAGCCGGTCGAGATCATGTCTGCGCCGGGCGGCGTAGCTCTGGCGCTGGCGTCGGGGAAGCGCTGCTTCATTTCACGCAGGAAGCCTTCGAGCGTATCGACGCTCGCCGCGATCTTGGCGATCGCCGCGAACGAGTTGCTGTCGCCGGTCGCCGGCTTGCTGGCGATGTCGAAAGCCGTGCGATCGGCGGTGTCGGTCATCAGCGGCGCGAACTTCTCGCGGAAACGCGCCAGGCCGAGCGCATCGTCGGCCAGCGAGTAGCCGACCACGGCGCGGATGACGTCGCTCTTCTCCGCCGGCGACAGCGGCGTGAAGTCCTTGTAGCGGTCACCGAGATAGAGTTCGATCTGCTCGGACGCTTCACGCCAGCGGCGCGCCGCCCAATACACGTCGGAGCGCAGCCTGATCGCTTCCCGGCCGGGAATGTTGCTGATGATGTCGAGCGCGAGGTCATGACGGCCGATGTCGCTCTGCGCTCTCGCCTCGAGCAACAGTCGCTGCTGACGCAATTCGCCGTTGAGATCGGCGATCCGCGTCGAATGCAGCGCCGCGATGGCGCGGTCCGGCTTGCGGTTCATCAGGTAGATCATCGCCAGCCGCGCCGCGACTTGGGCGCGCGCCGCGCCTTCGAGGCGCTTGTCGACCTGGTACTGCAGCAGCTCGCTGGCCTGATCGAGCAGGTCGACGCCGACGAGCCGATCGGCCAGGCGGCGGATCATCTCGTCGCCGCGGCGGCCGATTGGCGTCAGCTCGCGAAATTCGTAGAAGGTGGCGAGCGCCTGCACTGGCGGCAGATCGTCACCCTTGGTGCCGAGGAAAAGCTGCGAAAACAGCGCGCGGGCATCGTCCTGCGCCTGCCGGGCCGGTTCCGAATTCGGGGCGAGTTGCGTCGCGGTGCGGGCGGCGGCCAGCGACTCGCCGTAACGTCCGGCCTCGCCGTACAGCTTCGCCAGCAATCGCTGGGTGCGCACTTCGACATCGTCGCCGCGCCACATCACGCTGAGCCGCTCGAGATCCGGCAGCGCGTCGGCCGCGGATAGTTCGCCGCGCTTGAAGCGCAGCACGATGTCGCGCAGCTTGGCTTCGCTGGAGGCTTGCCGGTCCGGGGACGCCATCGCTTCCTTGTACTTGCGCATCGCGTCGAGATCGCGGCCGAGCGCCTCGTCCAGCCAGCCGCGCATCAGCGTGACCTGCGGCCGCATCGTCGGCGGCACGCCGACCAGGTCGAAATCGCTGCTGATCTTGGCGGCGCCGGAGTAATCGCGAACTTCGAGAGAGGCGCGCATCGCAGTGGCCAGCACGGCGCGCTGAACATCGAGGGGCAAGGCTGTGATGGCGAACTGCACGCTCTTCAGCTTCTCGCGTGCCTCGGCCCATTTGCCCTGCCGGGCCAGCGCCACGCCCTTCCAGAGCTGGGCGTCGTAGGTCGACGAGATCGCCGGATTGGCAACGTCCTTGAGAGCTTGATCGGGCCGCGACATCAACGCGCTGGCGGCGGCATGGCCGATGATCGCCGCCGGATCCTCCTGGCCGGTCTTGGTCCCGGCAATCGCCAGATCGAGGACGCCTTTGGCCTCCGGGTAGAAGCCGCGCGCCATGTAGAACCGCGCCAGATCGAGCCGCGCGGGCAGACGCTCCTCGCCGGTGGCGCTCGCGGCCGCATTGACCTTGGCGTCGAGCGCATCCAGGAAGCGACCGTCCTGGTCCTTCTGCCATTGGGTCATGTCGAAGAACGGACGAGCGGCGGCGTTCTCGGTGCGCGCGGTCGGATCGGCGGCCGACAATGTCAGCCCGCCGGGCCGTGTCAGCACCACCGCATCGGCCTCGGCGGCGACATCGACGTCGTCGGAGCGTAGTTGCACCACCACGCCGTGGATGGTTTCGAGCAGATTGAACTCGACGAAGTTCTGCTGCTTGATGAAGCCGCGCGCCGGGGGCATCGCGGTCACCACGGTCAGCGCGTCGCCGACTTCCGGATCGACCACGCGATGCACGTGGCCGAGCCCGGGCAGTGCAATCGAGACGCTGGCGCGCGTCGGATCGGCGATATTGCGTACGGCGGACAGCGGCCGCGACGCCGTACGCCCGGCGTCGGCCAGGACGATCGACCAATTCCTGCCGCTGCCGTCCTCGTCGCTCAAGGCCGCGATCTGCGGACGAGACAGCCGCATCCGAATGGCCTGACCGTCCGGCAGCGCGATCCGGCCGACATCGCCGACCATACTGCGCCCCTCGCGTCGGATCGCCTCGAGATCGAACGGCGCGGTGTTGTCGACGACCAGCCAGACGAAGTCGCCGCGGCGAAACAAGGCCGCCGCCGTCGGTGCTGCAAAGCTGAAGGTCAGATGCAGACCGTCGGCATCGAGGCGAGCTTCCGCAGGCCGTGCCGCGACCGGCGGTGCAGCCGCCAATGGCGCAGGCTGCACGGGCCGCACCACTGGCGCAGCCGGCTCAGCGACGATCGCGTCATCGGGTTTGCTCGGGCCGGCCATCGACGGCGTGGGCGACGAAGGCGTTGCCTTGGCGGTATCGCTGCTGGGCACGTTGGGCGACGGGCCTGCGAGCGACGGAATCGCGGCCGGCTGCTGCGGAGCCGGTTTTGTCGGTGCCGGATTAGCTGGTGCAGCGGTGGCCTGCGGAGGTTTGGCGGCCGGGCTGCCCGGCTTGGGACCGGCTGGCGCGGCCGCAGCCGATTTCGCCGGCGGCTCCACCTTCGGAGCCGCCTCGGCCTTGGCCGCAGGCTTGGCTTCGGCCGCAGGTGCCGGTTTGGCTTCGGGTTGCGCAGCCGGTTTCTCGCCGGCTTTGCCGTGCTGATCGTCGGCATGGGCAGCGCCCTTGCCTTCCAGCTTGGCGATCTCGGGCAGCGTCAACGGAGCGCCCGCTTTCGGCAATGGCTCGTTTTCGCCGGCAGGCACGCCGATATCGACGATGTAGTTCTTGTCCTCGCGGAACGAATGCACGTCGACGCCGCCGATCAGCGTGAAGTCGACATTGGCGCTGATGCCGTCGGTCTTCTGGCTGATGCCGCCGACACTCGGCGGTGCGGTGAGTTGCGCGTCGGCGAGATCGAACACGAAGGGCGCGTTGAAATTGAGCGACAGCTTCTTGTCGGTCAGCGTCGAGGAGATCTTCACCTCCTTCGGCATCTCGAACACGTAGCGCACGAAGGTCGGCTGAACCGAAGCACGAACCCGGATCGGCGGCAGCTTCTTGGCGTCCGCAACCGCGCGCTGGGCGCGCAATGCCCGCTCGGCAGCGCGCGCGCGCTCAGCAAGCTCCTTCACGACCTCGGCTGGCAGACCGGGTGGCGCGCCGGTCCAGCTGTCCGGCAACAAATCGACATACAACCGCTCCCCAGCGGTCATCGAATTGACGGTGGCCTTGCGGGTCAGCGCCAGCCGGATCGCATAGCCATCGGGGTCGGCGCGGACGGAACCGATATAATCAGGGGCCTGTTCGGTGAGCTTATCGATCATGATGTCGACCGGGCGCTTGAACCGGACCACCACGATCAGTCCGGCTATCGACACGTCGGAATCGACGTCCTGCGCCAGCTTGAACACGAGCCGGCCATAACCGCCGCTCGCCGAGAAGCTTGCTTCACCTCGTACAGGCGCCTGCTGCGCGATCGCCGCCCGAGGCACGAGAGACGCCGACGCAGTAAGGCCAATCGCAAGCACGGCGGCGGCGAGACGCGCCACCCGCCCTACGTTCGACCAGACTAAAGTGGCAGCCCTCGGCGCCATGCGAATCTTTCGATCTCTGACCTGTCGTCCACCGAACGCTTGAGCGTTCCGGCGCGATCGAACCATGAGCAGACAATGCGCTGCCGCTTCCGCAGAACAGCGCACATGCGGCCACGCCACCAGACCACGAAAGCCGTTAACGTTGGTTTAACCATCGGTTTTAGGGGCGGCTTGCGGCGTAGCGAACTACCGCCAAGCCTTCGATCATATCCTGATGATCGGAGCGAAATTCACTAGCGGCTAAACACGGTTTTGATAGTATCTCGCCGTGGCGACTGTTGGGGTAACGCCACGCTCCCGCTCAAGCGAATCCGTTTCTGAACCACACCATCAAAGCTGATCGGCCGAACGGCCGGCCTGCGCGCTATTTTGCCGATTTCAGCTACTTTCGGATTAGAAAAATCATGTTGCTCAGGGGACTGTACAAGGTCGAGTTCGAAACACCGAGACGCAAAGGCGTCGGCGTGTTGTTCGCGCAGGACGGCAAGCTGCGCGGCGGCAATTCGGCATTCGCCTATATCGGATCGTTTCAGCAGCAGGGCGAACGAATAACCGGCGCCATCAAGGGGCGTCGCCACACCAACGATCCGACGATTCACTCGGTGTTCGGGCTCGACGAAGTGAGGATCGATTTCCACGGCTCGTCGATCGGCGACTTCGCGCAAGTCGAAGGCATAGCGGCGGAAAGTCCGTCACTCGGATTCAAGGCCGTGCTGACGCGACTGAGCGACTGAAGACCCGCGCCCGACTCACTGCTTCGCCGGAACCGGGCGGCCTTCGATCTTCGGCAGATCGGCGGCGGATGCCGACACCGTGCCCGGCTTGCCGCTGGCGCGGCGCGCGAGTTCGACCGTGAGCTTTTCGGCCGTCTCCGGCTGCATCAGTCCGAGGATGTCGCTCATCTTGCGGGGCGCGATCTGCGAGGCGATTTCGATCAGCACCGGCATCTCGAGCCGGTCGAAGATCTTGGCGGCGTCCTTCGGCTTCATCGACTCGTACATCGTGATGATGCCCTTGAACCTTGCCGCGTCGGCCTCCGCCTTCTGCTCGTCGGCCTTCCCGACCTGACCTTCTGTGCTTTTCAGCTCCTGGACCTTGCTTTCGATGCGCTTCTCGGCGGCTTTCAGCAGGCTCTCACGGATCTCGATCTCGCGGGCGCGGGCATCGAGTTCCTGACGGCGTGCCTGCAGCCGCTCCAGAATGGCGCGTTCCGACGCGCTGATCGGCGTGTTCGGATCGGCCTGCGGCTCGGCCGGCACGGCCTCCTGCGGCGGCGCGACGACCGGCTTGGCTTCTTCCTTCGGCTTCTCGGGCACCGAGCCGGTGATGTCGTTGTCGATCGGTTTGCGCCCCGGGAAATTCAGGTTCTCCTGCGCCCAGGACGGCTTGGTCGACTTCGGATCGTAGTCGAACACATAGCCGCCATCGAGCACGAGCCCGGCGATCTTCAACACGGCAAGGCCGAAGATCGCGACGAGCACCACAGGCAGGATGCGAATGTCCCGGAACGCACTCATGCTGCCAGGCCGTTCGCCCTTCTGCGCTCGGCGAAGGCTTGTGCCGCCATCGCGTTGGCCTGAGCCGCCGACATCGTCGGCGCCGGTTCACTCGGCCGCGCCGCGGCGACGATCTTCGACAGCCGGCGCAGTACGTTGTCGCCCTCGGCCAGATGGTTCTTCAGACTTTCCGACATCGCGGTGGCGTTGGCGATGTCGCGGCCGAGGTTTTCGTTGACCTCGCGGACGGTCAGCTTGAGACCACCGATGGCACGCTCGGCGATCTCGGTGACGGTGATCAGTTCACCGATGGTCGCCTTCAGCGATGCCTCGTCGGCCTTCAGCCGCAACAGCCGTTTGTTGAGCAGCCAGCAATAGCCGATGGTCACCACCAGCAGCATCGCGACGAGGGATTCAATGATCAGTCCGATGGTGTGGCTCATTGTGTCTCCATCATCTTGCTTTGCTCGTCGGTGCGTTCGAACATCGCGTAGGTGGTGAGCGGCTTGCGGAGCGGCTTGGTAACGCGGATGGCGACGCGGTCGCCGACCCGCCCCATCCGTCCTTCTGTGAGCGTGACACTGCCGCAGCGGACCGCGACCAATGCATCGGCTCGCAGATCGAGCGGCAGCGTGTCGCCGACCTGCAGCTCCATCAGCCGCTTCAGCGGCACCTCCGCCTCGTACAGCACGGCATCGACGGAAATCGCCGCCTGCACGATCTCGGTGGCGAGATGGCCTTCCCAAACCTGATCACGGCCGAATTTCTCGCCCATGAACATCTGCATCAGCACGCCGCGGATCGGCTCGATCGTGGCGTATGGCAGGAGCAGTTCGATGTTGCCGCCGCGGTCTTCCATGTCGACATGGAGACGCACCAGGATGGCGGCGTTGGCCGGCCGGCTGATGGCGGCGAAGCGCGGATTGGTTTCGAGCCGGTCGATCGAGAACGTCACCGGCGACAGCGGCCGGAACGCCTGTTCGGCATCGGCCAGCACGACCTGGAGCAGACGCTTGACCAGGTTGGTTTCGATCGTGGTGTAGGGGCGGCCTTCGATGCGCAGCGACGGCTGGCCGCGGCGGCCGCCGAGCAGCACGTCGATCATCGAATAGATCAGGCTGGAATCGACGGTGGCGAGCCCGAAGTTCTGCCACTCCTCGGCTTTGAATACGCACAGCACCGCCGGCAGCGGAATCGAATTCATGTAGTCGCCGAACCGCACCGAGGTGATGCGATCGAGCGAGACTTCGACGTTGTCCGAGGTGAAGTTGCGCAGGCTGGTCGTCATCAACCGCACCAGGCGGTCGAAAACGATTTCGAGCATCGGCAGACGCTCGTAGGACACCATCGCCGAGTCGATGATGGCGCGGATGCCCGAATTCTCGTCGAGGTGAACGTCGCCGACGCTGAAGCCGAGGAGATTGTCGATCTCCTCCTGCGACAGCACGCGCTCGCCGCCGTTCTTGCCGCCGCCGAGGTCGCGGCCGCCGTCCTCCACCATGGCGGCCCATTGCTCCGCCATCGTGCCGGTGAGTTCGTTCTCCGCTGCCGCCTTCGCCGCGGCCTCGGGATCCTCCGAGGCCATGGAGGCTTCCCATTGGGCGGCGATTGCGTCCTGGTCGAGTTGTTCCTGGCCGGCCATGTCAGCTCACTGCACCAGCACTTCCTTGAACAGCACCGCGTCGACCGACTGCGGTGCGATCGCGACGTTGACGCGGCGCGTCAGCTCTTCCTTCATCCGAAACATGCCGATCGAGCCGTTGAGGTCGCCCGAACGCAGTTCGCGCAAGTAAGTCTGAAACAGATCGGTGATGCGCGGCATATTGGGCTTGATCTGCTCGACCAGCTTCTCGTCCTTCACCTCGAGCACGATCTTGGCCTTGAGATACTGCACGCGCTCGCCGGGTTGGCCGGCGAGGTTGACCATGATCTCCGGCACTTCGACGAAGTTCGGCGGCTTCACTTCCTTGGCGGCCTCGTGGTGCTCGCCCTCGCCGTGGCCGGCGAACAGGAAGAAATAAGCCCCGCCACCGCCGCCGAGCAGCAGCACGGCCGCGGCGATGATGATGATGAGCTTCTTCTTGCTCTTCGGCGCTGCGCCGTCGGCGGCTGCGCCGTCTTCCGGTGTCTCTGCGTCCGCCATCGCGCCCCGCCCGCGTTGAACCCTGCCGTCTGCGCGATGCGAACCGAATACGCGATACCAAAGCCGCCAGCGCGCGAGGCCCTGATGCTGCGACGCTAGGGCAGCAATGGTTAACGGAATCTTTCCAAGCGTCTCCAACTAGGAAGATTCTGCCGACCAGTATGGTCAATACTTCCTTGACGGCGCCTTCTCCCCACCCCTCCAAAACAGTCAAACAACTGTTTTTGCTTCGATTTTCAAACTGGCACGGGCTTCGCAAGTGTAATCCCGAGCCGTCCGCTTGGGAGAGCGGTCCGCGGTTCGATCAAGGTCCGATACGACGTCTGGGAGGACGGCGCCTCGGGCCTCACAGGGGAGAACACCGATGGAGAACGCGCTTCTCATCGGACTGTCACGGCAGGTCGTGCTCGAACGGCAGATGGATGTCGTCGCGAACAACCTCGCCAACATCAACACCAACGGCTTCAAGGCGGAGCGGTCGGTGTTTCAGGAATTTCTGAACACCGGCGCGCACGAGGACAACTTCCAGACGCGCGACCGGCGCGTCAGCTTCGTTCAGGACCGCGCCGCCTATCACGATCTGTCCGCGGGCCCGCTCGAAGAGACCAAGAACCCGCTCGACATCGCCGTCGACGGCAAAGCCTTCCTCGTGGTGCAGACGCCGCAGGGCGAGCGCTTCACCCGTGACGGCTCGCTGACGGTCAATGCCCAAGGCCAGCTCGTCAACAGTTCGGGCTATCCGGTGCTCGGCACCGGCGGTCCGATCGTCCTGCAGCCCACCGACAAGCAGATCTCCTTCTCGCCCGACGGCCGCGTCAGCGTGCTGGAAGGCACATCGACCATCGACTCCCAGCGCGGCAAGCTGCGGCTGGTGAGCTTCACCAGGCCGCAGAGTCTGCAGAAGGAAGGCTCCAACCTGTTCTCCGCCACCACGGACCAGGGTGCGCCCGACACCAAATCGATGGTCCGCCAGGGCTACGTCGAGAAGTCGAACGTCAACTCCGTGATGGAGATGACCAAGATGATCGAAGTCAGCCGCACCTACTCGCAGATCGCCTCTCTGCTCCAGCAGCAGGGCGACCTCCACAAGAACGCGATCGACAAGCTCGCTGAAGTACCGGCCTAACGGAGACTGACGATGCGCGCACTCTACACCGCTGCGACCGGGATGGCGGCCCAGGAGCTCAACGTTCAGGTGATCTCCAACAACATCGCCAACATGCGCACGACCGGCTTCAAGAAGCAGACGGCGCAGTTTCAGGATCTGATCTACGACCACGTTCGCCGCGTCGGCGCGCAGGCGTCGGATCAGGGCACGATCCTGCCGGTCGGCGTCGATATCGGCGGCGGCGTCAAGACGGTCGGCACGCCGCGCATGATGACTCAGGGCACGCTGACCACGACGGGCAACGATCTCGACCTCGCAGTGCGCGGCGAAGGCTTCTTCAAGATCCAGATGCCGGACGGCACCTTCTCCTACACCCGCGACGGTTCGTTCACGATGGACAACACCGGACGCGTGGTAACGGCCGGCGGCAATCCGCTGCAGCCGACCATCACCGTTCCGAACGGCGCGACCAGCGTCACCGTCGCGACCAACGGCCAGGTGTCGGTGACGCTGTCGGGCCAGACCACGCCGACCGTGATCGGCCAGATCAGCCTGACGCGGTTCATCAACAAGGCCGGCCTGCAGCCGCAGGGCGACAACCTCTTCATCGAGACCCAGGCGTCCGGTCCGCCGCAGGACGGCACCGCGACGAACGACGGTCTCGGCGACATCCTGCAGAAGACGCTCGAGCAGGCCAACGTCGAAGTCGTCAACGAAATCTCCGATCTGATCGCCGCGCAGCGCGCCTACGAGATGAACGCCAAGGTCGTCAGCGCCGCCGACCAGATGCTGCAATCGACCTCGAACATGTTCCGCTGAAGGACGCTGACAGATGACCGTCCGCTCGCTCCTCATCGTCGCCGCGCTGCTCGCCTCCCCGATCGCCGCATTCGCCGGCGACGCAGCCCCGCAATACGCGCCGAACAATCCGTCTCTCGATGCCGATATCAGGGAAGCCCTCCGCACGCCGGTACTGCGCGCCCGGGTCGAAGTCACCGACGACGTCGTGCGGATCGGCGACGTCATCGACAACGCCGGGCCGGCGGCACAGATCGCGATCTATCGCTCGCCCGATCTCGGCACCACCGGCTCGCTGCCCACCGCGGCCGTGATAGCGGCACTGCGGGCTCACCAGGTGATCGGTGTCGACACGCGCAATATCAGCCAGGTCGTCGTGACGCGGCTCGCCCGCACTCTGCCGGCCAAGGACATCGAGCAGGCGGTGGGCGAAGCTCTGCAGCATCGCCACGGTCTCGGCGATGCAGAAAACCTGTCGCTCAGCTTCGACCGAGAACTCGAAACACAAACGCTCGATGCGTCGCGCACCGGCGCGCTGCAGCTCGTCTCGGAGAAGTTCGATCCGCGCACCAACCGTTTCGACGTGTCCTTCGAGATCGGCGGCGAGCCCGGCACCCAGCCGGTCCGCCTGAGATTCACCGGCAATGCGATCGAGATGACCACCGCGACGGTGCTGTTGCGCGACATCGGCCGCAACGACGTGATCAAGGCCTCCGATGTCTCGGTCGAGCGCCGCCCGAAGGTCGAAGCCGGCACCGACGCCGCCGGCCGCGACGTCGCCATCGGCATGCAGGCCCGTCGGCCGCTGCGTGCCGGCCAGGTTCTCCGCAACGCCGACCTGTCGCGGCCCGATCTGGTGCAGCGCGACCAGGGCGTGACGCTGATCTACCAGGTCGGCGGCATCTACCTGACGGCACGCGGCAAGGCCGTCGATACGGGCGCCGAGGGCGACATCGTCACCGTGCTCAATCTGCAGTCCAAGCGCACGATCACCGGCACCGTGACCGGGCGTGCTCAGGTCACCGTGACGCCCGTGGCGCCGCGCGTCGTGGCCAGCGCCGCGTCCGATGTGGCGACCGCCACGACTTCAACCGCCAAGGCCGAGTAACATGTTCAAGTCAGTGTCGTTCAATCGTCTCGTTCTCGGTGCCGCGCTGCTCACCACCGCGGGCCTCGCCGGTGGCTGTTCGGGGATCGACCGCCTCGCCGCAATCGGCGAGAGGCCGGCGCTGACGCCGATCGAGAATCCGACGACGCAGCCCGGCTACAAGCCGGTGCAGATGCCGATGCCGAAGCCGGAGGTCGCGTCCTATAACGCAAACTCGCTGTGGCGGAACGGCTCGCGCGCGTTCTTCAAGGACCAGCGCGCCGCCAAGGTCGGCGACATCATGACGGTGACGGTGAATTTCACCGACAAGGCCAACATCGCCAACGAAACCCAGCGCAGCCGCACCAATAAGGAAGATTCCGGCATCACCGATTTCGCCGGCAGCGCGCTGCTCACCGGCAACGCCGCCAAGGTTCTGCCGGGACGCATCCTGACCGCCGACGGCACCTCCTCCAGCGACGGCAAGGGCTCGGTGCAGCGCCAGGAAGCGTTGCAGACCAATGTCGCCGCGGTGGTGACGCAGGTGCTGCCGAACGGCAATCTGGTCGTCGAAGGCAAGCAGGAAATCCGCGTCAACTTCGAGATCCGCGAACTGATCGTCGCCGGCATCGTCCGGCCGGAAGACATCCAGAGCGACAACACGATCGACTCGAGCAAGATTGCGCAGGCCCGCATCGCCTATGGCGGCCGCGGCCAGATCACCGACGTGCAGCAACCGCGCTATGGCCAGCAGGTGATGGACGTGCTGCTGC
Organism: Rhodopseudomonas sp. B29; assembly: GCF_000333455.1. Taxonomy (GTDB): domain Bacteria; phylum Pseudomonadota; class Alphaproteobacteria; order Rhizobiales; family Xanthobacteraceae; genus Rhodopseudomonas. The sequence goes on along the minus strand of NZ_BADD01000109.1, from coordinate 11,453 downwards.
CGTTCTGACGATTTCCGATTGTTTCAGGAGCTCCCACACCAGGCCGCGAACCTAGGCGCAGCCCGGTGTCTCCAGCGCGGCCTTCGCCGGTTCTCCCCCCGCGCGAAGGCCGCGGCCTTTTCGGACATGACGAGAAGTTAATCGTCTACCACGAGACTTTTTCCGACGGACAAGTGTAAGAGCTTCGCGCGCCCAGCTTGGAATTCGACGCCCTGCTGACGCCCGCATGGGAGCGTCGCGCGGGACGCGATTGAAAGCAGCACAGGCGATGCTACATCGAGATCATCACGCGAGCCCGGGCCTTTCGGCTCCCTCCGGTTCGTTCGCTTTGGAGTTGCTATCATGATCAAGACCGCGGCGGCCCTGCTGGCGTCCGCCACCATCGTCGCGTTTGCCTCGACAACCCCTGCGGCCGCGCGTGATTACGCGTATTGCCTGCAGGGCGGCGATTGGGGCTACCCCGGCAACTGCCAGTTCGACAGCTACGAGCAATGCATGGTGAGCGCGTCGGGCACCCGCGCCGGCTGCGACGTCAATCCGGTCGTCGCATTCCGACAGCGGGAGCAGTCGAGCGCACAGCCGCTGCCGCGCGGTCGGCGTTACATCGAGGCGCGCTGAAGGCTGAATGCACTAACACGAACGGCGCCCTCCTTGCGGAGCGGCGCCGTTTTACTATCCGTGCAACCACGTGATCAGCGGCGGGCGAAGCAGACAAGCGTCATCGCCGCTGTCGCCGACTACTCGTCGCGATAGACTTTCTCACGCTTCTCGTGACGCTCCTGCGCCTCGACCGAGAGCGTCGCGATCGGGCGGGCTTCCAGCCGCTTCAGCGAAATCGGCTCGCCGGTTTCTTCGCAATAGCCGTAGGTGTTGTCTTCGATCCGCTGCAGAGCGGCGTCGATCTTGGCGATCAGCTTGCGCTGGCGGTCTCGGGCGCGCAGCTCGATGGCGCGGTCGGTTTCCGAAGAGGCACGATCGGCCAGATCGGGGTGATTGACGTTCTCTTCCTGCAGCGCCTGCAGGGTGAGCTTGGCCTCGCGGAGGATCTCGTCCTTCCAGGCCAGCAGCTTTTGGCGAAAATACTCGCGCTGCCGTTCGTTCATGAACGGCTCTTTCTCGGAGGGTCGATAGCTTTTCAACTTTTCCAAGGGCAATCCATGTCCGGTGATGCGGCAAATAACCCCGCCTGCGCGGCAGCTTATATAGCGCGCGGGTGTGACAGACAATATCGTCCCGTGCCCACTCCACTGCGGCGGCGCACAGCTTCGTGACGCGGAACTGCAGGAGAAATTCGTTCAGAACTGCCCGGCTTTAGCGAGCTCGACCTCGACTCGCAGCTCGATTTCCGACAGCACGGCATCGAGGCCGGGGTCCCCGGACGAGGTCTTGAGCTCGGCCGCGGCCGCCCGCAGCCGGGCCACCGTGGCGGTATCGAACAAGCCGGACAACAAGCCGATCTTCAATTCGTCCAGCACGTCGAGCGCGTTGCGGCCGCGCACGACTGACCGCTTGCGACGCTCGGTGGCGTCCTCGACGCCCTGCATCGCCAGCAAAGCTTCGATCCCGGTGGGTGCGAGCGGCGCGCTGACGGCACGCGCCTCGGGCGCGGTCGTCGGGCTCGGCAGCGTGAAGCTGCTCGAACTGCTGCGCCGCGGGCCGCTGCTCGAGGTCGTGGTGGTGGTACCGTTCGGACCTTGGATGCGCATCGGAAGTCTCGCTGGTCGCCCCTCCGGGTTTCGAGGTTACACCCGCCTTGAGACCACCCGGAGGCCTCAGGTTCCCACCGTCGCGGCTTATGGTTAACAGCCGGTAAACGGCTCGGCAAAAACTGCCGGCAGGGGCAGTTTCGGTCTCGGACAGGAAGCCCGAGCCACTTGTCGAAACGCAAAAATACCGTTTAATTTCAACGCATTGACCGCAATCGACGCGATGGCACGGCTCTCGCAAGAGGGCATCGAGCGCGCAGCCTGCCGGCCGTGCGGAGTGGGAGCATCGGATGCCGGGCTTGTCGAACAAAGTGCTGAAGCTGGCCTTCGCCGTGCTCGGCGCTTTGGCGTTATCGGGCGCTGGCGCGCATGCGACCTCGCGGATCAAGGATCTCGCCAACATCGAAGGCGTCCGCCAGAACCAGCTGATCGGCTATGGCCTCGTCGTCGGCCTCAACGGCACCGGCGACACCCTCAACAACATCCCTTTCACCAAGCAGTCGCTGCAGGCGATGCTGGAGCGCATGGGCGTCAACATCCGCGGCGCCACTATCCGCACCGGCAACGTTGCCGCCGTGATGGTAACCGGTAACCTGCCGCCGTTCGCTACCCAGGGCACCCGGATGGATGTCACCGTCTCGGCGCTCGGCGACGCCAAGAATCTGCAGGGCGGCACCCTGCTCGTCACCCCCCTGCTCGGCGCCGACGGTAACGTCTACGCGGTGGCCCAGGGTTCGCTCGCGATCGGTGGCTTCCAGGCTGAAGGCGAAGCCGCCAAGATCACCCGCGGCGTGCCGACCGTCGGCCGCATTGCCAACGGCGCCATCATCGAGCGCGAAATCGAGTTTGCGCTGAACCGGCTGCCGAACGTCCGGCTGGCGCTGCGTAATGCGGACTTCACCACGGCCAAGCGCATCGCCACCGCGATCAATGATTATCTCGGCACCAAGAGCGCCGAGCCGATCGATCCGTCCACGGTACAGCTGTCGATCCCGGCCGACTTCAAGGGCAACGCCGTCGCGTTCCTGACCGAGATCGAACAGCTCCAGGTCGAGCCCGATCTCGCCGCCAAGATCATCATCGACGAACGCAGCGGCATCATCGTGATGGGCCGAGACGTCCGCGTCGCTACGGTCGCGGTGGCGCAGGGCAATCTCACCGTGTCGATCTCCGAAAGCCCGCAAGTCAGTCAGCCCAATCCGCTGTCGCGCGGCCGCACCGTCGTGACGCCGAACTCCAAGATCGGCGTCACCGAGGACGGCAAGAAGCTCGCCGTGGTCAAAGATGGCGTCTCGCTGCAGCAACTCGTCGACGGCCTCAACAGCCTCGGCATCGGTCCGCGCGATCTCATCGGCATTCTGCAGGCGATCAAGGCCGCCGGTGCCATCGAAGCCGATATCGAGGTGATGTAATGGCCGCGACCGTCTCCAGCCCCGCCAACGTTCCGATCATTAACGGCCACCCGGACTACACGTTCGCGGCTGCGCTCTCCAAGGTGTCGCCGAAGGCGCAGGCAGCGGCGAAAGCCAAGGCGCAAGACTTCGAGGCGATGTTTCTCAACTCGATGATGTCGCAGATGACCAGCGGGCTGAAGGGCGAAGGCCCGTTCGGCGACACCGTCGGCACCGGCGCGTGGCGCTCGATGCTCACCGAGCAATACTCACAGACGATCGCCAAGGCCGGCGGCCTCGGCATCGCCAACGACGTCTACCGTTCTCTCATTCTCCAGCAGGCGAACAGCGTCGCGTGACGCGCACGAGGATCAAGCCATGATGCAGCCGCAGCGCCCGACCTCCCCGCAGCAGATTCCGCAGGCCGCCTCCCCGGCCGATGCACGACGCCTCGCGACCGCACTCATCGAGATCATGGATGGGCTGCTGGCGGTGATCGAACGCGAGACCGAACTCGTGCGCGCCGGCAAGATCGCCGATGCGATGAAGCTCGAACGTGACAAGACCGACTTCATCAAGCGCTATATCGGCGCAATCGGCCTGGTGAAGGCGAGCCAGCCCTATATGAAAGCGAACACGCCGGATCTGCTGAGCGCCTTGCATCGCCATCACGAGGTGTTCCGCGCCATGCTGCAGGTCAATCTCACCGTCCTCGCCACGGCGCATGCGGTGTCGGAAGGAATCGTTCGCGGCGTCAACGCCGAGTTTCAGAAACGCAATGCGCCGCAGACCTACACGGCGGCCGGAACGCGCGCCGCACCGAGCCCGCGCCAACTGCGGCCGATCGCCATCAGCCGATCTCTGTAGGACCGCCGCAAACCCGGCAACTTTGAATCAACTCATCTCATTTTTTGCAGCGAGGAATTTAGAGGTCCCCGGCACTATTTTCGATCGGAGGGGTGAATTGACCTGATGGAAGCCAGGAGGGCTGACCATGAGTTTCGATGTCACCGTCAAGCCGGTTGGGGTACCGGTCACGACGCCGCTGATCAGGCCGGAGCCTGACGCGGCGCGAACGGCCGTGGAGACGCAGTTGCCGGCGCCGCAGAGCGTGACGGCTTCCGGCGCCGCGTCCGACCCCAACGCAGCCGCGGCGAACACCGCCAAGAGCAGCCCCGAGAACAACCAAAGCATATCCCGGAAGGTGCTGTTCGATCAGGCCGCCGCCGAAATCGTCTACGTCTCCGTCGACGACCAGACGCGGCAAGTGATCAGCCAGTATCCGGAATCGTGGCAGCTCAAGGCGCGGGCCTATTTCCGCGAGCAGGACCGCGTGGCGGTCCCGAGCGCGTCACAGCCGACCAACCGGGTCGTCTAACCCGCTTTTGGTCCCATCGGGAGATCGCCCGGCCTGCGCCATGCAGGCGCGGGTGCTCGTTGCTGCCTGCGTGGCGCGCCGCAGGGACGACGTCGTTCGGATCTGGGGTGGAGACGGATCTGCCGGACGGCGACGAACCGTAATCACGGACGTCCGCTGAGGCCCGCCGCGATGTTGCGGTTGATGTCGATCAGCGCCTGCAGCGCTTCGTATTCCGGCTTCATCTGCAACGCCGTGCACTGGCTCATCACGAAGATGCCGATGTTGGCGATCTGCTCCCGCACGTCGCGCGCGTGGGGATTGCTGTCGTTGAGAACGTCGCCGACGAAGATCGACCACAGCTTGCGATTGAACAGCAGCGCCTCGTTGAGACCGATGCTGCCCTTCTCGGCCCAGTTGGTCTGGATGTCCTGAAGTTGTTTCGCTGCCTTGAGCAGCGCTTGCGCTTCGATCTCTCGGGGAGAGGCGGTCCGTTGCGCGGTTCGAGCGTAGGCTTGCGCGGCACTGGACATCGGCTACCTCTGCAGCAATTCTTCTTCGCGCTTGATCAGCGGGCGCAATTCTCTGAGTGCCTTATAAAGATTGCCGCTTAAGATTAGATTACTCGTGCGCTCGATCGTTTCGCGAAAACTCGGCACAGCTTCGAGTAATTCTTTGATGAAACCGAGATAGAGTTCCTGGTACGCGGGAATGTCGTTCTGCAGATACATCATCTGCACGCACAGATAGACGCGTTTCACCGGCGTGTTCGCAGTCTCCGCGGTGAGAATGTCCTTCTCGCGCAGGATCGGCGCGTCACCGTCGATCAGGAACGTGGTGCGTGTGTCGGAATTAGTGATTACGCTCTCGCCGATCACGATCCGCTCGAACGGCTTCAACTCGACTCGCAAAGGCATGTGCGTCGTTCCCTTTGTCGTCGCGCCAAGCAGCGCGAAGGTGGCGGCCGATCGATTCGTTTGCGCCGCCGCGGCACCGCAATCCAGCGCGAAAACCGGGCGGTTTTCGGGAACAACCCAGACCAGGCGCCACGGAGACGAAGCGTCGCCGCACGCCAAGCCGATTCACGCGCCGGCCGCGCGAATTACTGCAGCAGCTTCAGAACGCTCTGCTGCGACTGGTTGGCCAGCGCCAGCGCCGACACCGCGATCGACTGCCGCGTCGACAGTGCCTGGCTGTTGGCGGCTTCTTCGTTGCTGTCGGCCAGCGTCAGGTTGGACGAGCCGGTCTGCAGCACGTTGATCAGGTTCTTGGCGAAGTCCTGGCGGATCTGCACGATCGACAGATTGCTGCCGAGCGAGGACGCGATGGCGCGCAGCTGCGTGCTCGCGTAGTTGAGCGCGGACAGCGTCTTGTTCGCCGAATTGTTGTCGACGAGGTCAGTGCCGGAGATCAGCGTCGGCAGGCCGAGGCCCTCCGGCGTCAGTTGCGAACCGACGATGTTGAGGGTCGACTTGCCGGTCTCGTTGAACACCAGCTTCAGCGTGTCGCCGTTGAGCAGGTTGACGCCGTTGAACGAAGCGTCCTGCGCCGTGGTGGTGATCTGGGTGATGATGTTGTTGTACTGCGCCACCAGATTGGCGCGGGTCGCCTGCGAGTTGAGGTCGACCACCGGCGGCGCCGGATTGGTGAAGGTCAACGTCGTGGTGACGGTGCCGCCGAGCACGCCGCCGGCGGTCGACGAACCGAGCGTCGACGAGGCGAAGTCGTTGCCGGCGGAGATCACCAGCTTGCCGGTGGCATCGACCGTCGCCGACATGTTGTTGGCGAGCAGCGCGACGTTCAGCTGCGCCAGCGTCTTGACGGTGCCGTTGGTGCCGTCGCCGAAGGTGATGTTCACCGGCGTGCCGCCGTTGAACGAGGTGAAGGTCAGGGTCTTGCCGCTGATGCCGCCGACGCCGGCGTTGCGGGCGGCGGAGAACACGGTCGCGGTACCGGTGTTGCCCGCGAGACCGAGCACCGACAGCGCGTTGCCGGCTCCGGAGATGCTGAGATCGGAGTTGGTGCCGGTCGAGATGCGCAGCGCACCGGAGGACGCCACCGACGAGGCGGTGCTGCCCGAGGTGGTGGTGAGCACGGCGTTGCCGGCGGTGTTGACGGTGGTCTGCACACCGGTGGCGAGATCGATCGCGGTCAGCACGTCCGAGATCGTGCCGCCCTGCAGATAGACCGTCGAGTTGCCGCTGCCGTCGGTGACGATGTTGCCGGTGGTGCCCGATCCGGTCGGCACGTTGGCCGCGGCCGGTACCGAGGCGTTCTTGAAGGTGATCGACTTGCCGTTGACCGTCAGGGTCGAGCCGTCCTGGATCAGGGTGCCGGACGTCAGACCGCTGGTGGTGCGCTGCTTGGTCACGGTTACCGAGCCGGCGCCCGTCGAGGTCGAAAGGCCGAGGGCCTTGAGGAGGTCGGCCTTGCCGGTGATCGACAGATCGGCGCCCGTACCAGTCGTGATCGACACCACGCCGCCGGCGACGCTGGCGTTCGTGCCCGAAGAGTTCGAGATGGTCGCATTGCCGTTGGCATTGACCGACTTCTGCACGCCGCTGGCGAGATCGACCGCCTTGAGCAGGTCGCCGACCGTGGCTGTCGGCGCCGCCGGCGTGCCGATATAGACCGTGGTGTTGCCGCTGCCGTCGGTGACGAGATTGCCCGAGACGCCGGAGCCGGCCGGCACGGCCGAGCTTGCGGGAGCCGATCCGGCACGGAACGTGATGGTCTTACCGTTGACGACCAGAGTGTCGCCATCGGCCGGCTGGGCATTACCGATCAGCGCCGTGGCCGACGTGCCCGAGGTACTGATCAGCGTCAGGCTGGTGGCCATCGCCGCCGTACCGTCGCCGGCGGTGGCGGTGGTGCCGGTCAACGTCGCCGAGATGCCTCCGAGCAGCGTGCCGGAGGTCACCGCGGTGGAGCCGCCGGCCGCGCCGGAATACAGCACGTTCGAGTTGGCGATGGTGTTGATGAAGCTCGTGGTGCCGCGCAGATCGTCGGCCGTCGCGCCGGAGATCGAGGTCGAGTAGTTCGACTTGGTCGAGTAGCCGACGGGCGTCTGCAGCGCCTGGTTGGCGATCGATTTGGCACTGTCGATCAGCTTGTTCAGCGAGGTGATGCCGGTGTTGGCGGCCTGCAGGATCTGAACGCCGTTGCCGATGCCGTCGAGCAGATTGTTGATGTCGCTGGCTCGTGCATCGAGGCCGGCGGCAGTGAAGAAGTTCGTGGGATTGTCCAGCGCGCTGTTGACCTTCTTGCCGCTGGCAAGCCGGTTTTGCGTCGTCGACAGCATTTCCGCGGTCGACTGCAGCGAAAGCAGGTTCTGGCGAACCGCTGCCGAGAGAACGACATCATTCATATCGGTACCTTCCTGATCCGCGCTGGACGACGACCTTCAGTCGTGCGCCGCTGCCTGCGTCGGGGCCAATGCCGCCGCGACGCTTGCCGGTTTTGTTTTAGACGCCTGTTCTGGAGAGGGACCTCCGCCGCACCCTCGAGGGGTGACGGACCGGGCCATACGCGGCCGATTCTCGGCCTTACCTCTTTCCTACTGCCGACCAGAGATATCGGGCACTTTTTAAAATATGGTTAACAGCATCTTAAGGCGAAATAATTCAATACTTTCAATAAGGGCATCGAAGCACTTGTTAACTTCTCCGCGCCCTCGCCGGTCCGATTCGGTTGCTGATTCGGCCTCGGCTACCACCCCACGGGCTTCCCCGGGGCGATATGGTTAATGAATAATTTACGCCGACCGCGGCAGGCTCGGCCGCCGCGATTTGCGGCGCGCCCCCAGGATGCGGATCGCGGCCCGATGTGTCAGCATTCGCACCGGCAGAATCGGACGGTGTCATGCAGCCCGCCCCCCAGAAGACCCAGCATCCGGACAAGGCCTATGAGCCGGTACTGATGTTGATGCGGGCGCGCATGCTGCATCAGGCCGGCGACCTCGACGAGGCGCGCTCCTGCTACAAGAAAGTTCTGAAGAAGGCGCCGGACAATTTTCAGGCGCTGCATTTCTACGCGCAGGCCGAGTTTGCAGCCGGCCATGTCGAGTCCGGCATCCGCCATCTCAAACGCGCGCTGCTCGCCGATCCCCGCTCCGCCCAGGCGCAGTCCGACATGGCGGGCATGATGACGAGCGTCGGCCGGCTTGAGGAGGCGCTGACGGCCTGCGACAAGGCTATCGCGCTCGATTTGACGTTGGTCCAAGCCCATCACAATCGCGGACACGTCTTGCTGCAGCTCGGGCGGCTGGAAGAGGCCATCGCCAGCTTCGAAAGCGCGCTCGCGCTCGATCCGACGCGCGCCGACACCTGGAACGATCACGGCATCGCGCTGCAAAAGCTCACCCGCTTCGACAAGGCGATCGAGAGCTTCGGCAAGGCGATCGAGGTCGATCCGCTGCACGATATGGCCTTCATGAACAGGGCGGCCGTCTACAAGGAACTGAAGCGGCTCGACGAGGCGCTCGCGGACTACGACCGCGCCATATCGATCGGCAAGCGACAGGTCGAGGCGGGGATCTCCCGTGTGGAGATCCTGCTCGCAAAGAAGGATGTCCAGGAGGCGCTGCGGACCTGCACCGAAGTGCTGAAAATCGAGCCGAAATCGGCCCGAGCCCTGACGACGCTCGGCAACTGCATGGCCCTGCTCGGAGATGCCGACACCGCAACGGCGCTCTATGACCGCGCTTTGGAGGTGTCTCCGAACTACGAGCCCGCGATCTCCAGCCGAATCTTCTCGATGGATTTCTGCACGAACGCAAATTTCGAAACTCAGCAGGCTGCGCGTCGCCTCTGGTGGGATCAGATCGGGAGACCGGTCCACGACGCATTCGCGGCGGCGGTCGATCGAGATCGCGACCCAGACCGCCGACTGGTGATCGGCTACGTCTCGGCCGACTTCAAGCACCATTCTGCCGCGTTCTCGTTCGCTCCCGTTATTTCGAGCCATGACCGGCAGCGTTTCGAAGTCATCTGCTACTCGGGCGTAGCCCTTCCGGATGCGATGACTGCGCATTTCCAGGCGAAGGCCGACAAATGGCGCGACATGTCACAATGGAGCGACGATCAGCTCGCCGAAAGCATCAAGGCGGACCGGGTGGATATCCTGGTCGATCTGTCCGGCCATACGGCCGGCAACCGGCTTCGGCTCTTTGCCCGCAAGGTCGCCCCGGTCCAGGTCACGGCCTGGGGCCATTCCACCGGCACCGGCATGCCGACGGTCGACTACCTGTTCGCCGACCCGATCACAATCCCCAAGGAAGTCCGCCATCTGTTCGCGGAAGCCATCTACGATCTCCCCTCGAACATGATTATCGACCCGCCGCCTTCCGATTGGTGGTCGAGCGAGGTGCCTTCGGAGACGAACGGCTACCTGACCTACGGCGTGCTCAACCGCGTCAGCAAGATGTCCGATCCGGCGATCCTGCTCTGGTCGCGGATCATGGTGGGCAATCCGACCGCGCGGCTGATCCTCAAGGACAGCAGCATCGACGATCCTGCCGTCCGCCACACCCTGCTGGAGAAATTCGCGGCGAACGGTGTGGCTGCAGAGCGGATCACGTTGTTCGGTTCGACCTCGCGCGAGGACCATCTCCGCACGCTGCAGAAAATCGACCTCTGTCTCGATCCGTTCCCGCAACCTGGCGGCGTCTCGAGCTGGGAAGCGCTGTACATGGGCGTCCCCGTCGTGACCAAGATCGGAAACACGATCAACAGCCGGCTCGGCGCCGCGATCCTGGCGACCGCGGGTATCCCTGAGTTCATTGGAAAGAACGACGACGAGTACCTTCAGATCGCTCTCAATCCCGACGGCGAGCGGCTGCGGTCGATACGGCAAGGCTTGCGCGGGTTCATCTACGAGCGCTTCGGTCCCGCGGTCTATACCCGCGCCGTCGAGGACGCATATCGGGCGATGTGGCAGAGCTATTGCGCCTCGCCGCCGGCAGATCCATCACGCTTCCGCAAACGGGGCGCCACCGGATCGACGCGCAAATAGGCGCCCGGACCCGCGCTCGCGTTTCTTCGACTTGGACGTCGTGCGCAGCGAGATATCGGCCGCGGCTGCCTGATATCGCCGAGAGAAATCCCGACGGCCCATCGATGAATCTCAAAAAAAGAACGGCGGGGTTTCCCCCGCCGTCTTTCCTTCGCCAGTGAAGTTTGTCGTAGTAATCAGCGGAGCAGCTGGAGCACGCTCTGCTGCGACTGGTTGGCCAGCGAGAGGGCCGACACAGCGATCGACTGACGGGTGGTCAGCGCCTGGCTGTTGGCGGCTTCCTCGTTGGTGTCGGCCAGCGTCAGGTTGGACGAACCGGTCTGCAGCACGTTGATCAGGTTCTTCGAGAAGTCCTGACGGGCCTGCACGATCGACAGGTTCGAACCGAACGCGGACGCCTGAGAGCGCAGCGTGGTCGAGACCGTGTTGAGCTTCGACAGCACCGCGTTGGTGGCGTTGTTGTCGATGAAGTCGGTGCCCGAGCTCAGGGTCGACAGGCCGAGGCCGGTCGGGTTGAAGGTCACGCCCTGGATCGAGATCGTCGACTTGCCGGTTTCGTTGAACACCAGCTTCAGGTTGTCGCCGTTCAGCAGGTTGACGCCGTTGAACGAGGAGTCCTGAGCCGTCGTGGTGATCTGGTCCAGGATGTCGTTGAACTGCTTCACCAGGCCGGCGCGGGTGGTCTGGGCGTTGACGTCGGCCACCGGAGCCGAAGGCACCGAGAAGGTCAGCGTCGAAGCCAGAGTACCGCCGATCGCGCCGCCATCCGCGCCGCCCAGGGTGTGGGAAGCGTAGTCGTTGGAGGCCGAGATCGTCAGCTTGCCCGAGGCGTTATCGATCGACGCCGTCAGGTTGTTGGACGCCAGCGCAGCGTTCAGCTGAAACAGCAACTTGACGGTGCCGTTGGTGCCGTCCCCGAGCGTGAATGTTGCTGGCCGCACCGCCGTTGAAGGAGGTGAAGGTCAACGTCTTGCCGTTCAGGCTGCC
>NZ_BADD01000110.1 GCF_000333455.1 Rhodopseudomonas sp. B29 | reverse complement strand
AAGTCGTCTTCGTGAGCGCCGCAGGTTGTCCGCGTAGAGTAGTTTCCTTCACTGCAGTTCTGATCGCCGCCCTCGCGCTGGCCGCGCCGGCGCATGCCCAGGACATCAGCATCAATCTCGGCGGCGGCGGCCCCGGCGTCACCGAGCGTGCGATCCAGCTGATCGCGCTGCTCACGGTGCTGTCGATCGCGCCGTCGATTCTGATCATGATGACGTCGTTCACGCGCATCGTGGTGGTGCTGTCGCTGCTACGCACCGCGCTCGGCACCGCCACCGCGCCGCCGAACTCGGTGATCATCGCGCTGGCGTTGTTCCTCACTGCCTTCGTGATGGGGCCGGTGCTGCAGAAATCCTACGACGACGGCATCCGCCCGCTGATCGCCAACGAAATCACGGTCGATCAGGCGCTGGAGCGCGGTGCGGTGCCGCTTCGTGGCTTCATGCAGAAGAATGTCCGCGAGAAGGACCTCAAGCTGTTCATGGACCTGTCCGGCGAACCGCCGCCGGCGACGCCCGATGATCTGTCGCTACGCATCCTGATGCCGGCCTTCATGATCTCCGAGCTGCGGCGCGCCTTCGAGATCGGTTTCCTGCTGTTCCTGCCGTTCCTGATCATCGACCTCGTCGTCGCCTCGATCCTGATGTCGATGGGCATGATGATGCTGCCGCCGGTCGTCGTGTCGCTGCCCTTCAAGCTGATCTTCTTCGTCCTGGTCGACGGCTGGTCGCTGGTCGCAGGCAGCCTCGTGCAGAGCTACGGCGGGAGTTAGTCAGCGACGCGACGCGCCGGCCTTCGCGGCTCGGCTGCGCCGCGACGAGTCGATACCCCGGAGAATAAGGTCGATACCGGCGAGAAAGTCGGCCCGGTCGTCGTGAGTGAGCAACTGTCCGGCGACGCTTTGCGTGAAGGGATATTCGGCCGGATCGAGCTCGGACCAGGCGGCCGACACCGAACCCAGGAAGTCGGACCGATCCAGGCCGAGAGTCCGGGCGAGTTGCCCGTTGGCTGCATTCTTCCCGCCGACGCCGAGAATGTAATTCAGCAACGCCCCGACCGTCGCCCACTGCTCCTCGTCCGGCACACCAAGAGCGCAAACCGGCCGAGCGATGCTTTCGAGAATGCGCACCATCGGCAACCGTCCAGGCGCGCGTGACAGTGCCGAACCGACCCACGGATGCGCGTCGATCGTGTCGAACAACCTCAGAGCGAGGCCGCGAATGGTCGCTTCCGGCGTTGCGCCGGCCGAAGAGACGTTGAGCGCGCGAGCGACGATGGAGTCGCAGGCGGCGATCAGCAGTTCGCTCTTGTTGGGGATGTGCCCATAGATGGCGCCGGGCCCTGTGGAAAGCCGTTCGGACAGCGCTCGGAATGTCAGGCCGTCCTCGCCGCTGCTGTCCAACAGATCGATCGACGCTTCGATAATGCGCTCCCGCGAGAGCGCTTGCAGCCGTCGTCGCGTGCCACCTGCATGTCTGACCATGCTGCATCTTGACATGCTTGGAACGTCGTTCCAATACATTGGAACGACGTTCCATCGGCGCCTTTGCGCGTCCCCAATGGCGGCCCGCAAAGGAGCAACATGATGGATGAACCGATCACGATTATCGGCGCCGGGCTCGGCGGGCTGACGCTCGCCAGGATCCTCCATGTTCACGGCATCGCAGCCACGATCTACGACGCGGAAGCGTCCGCGAGCGCGCGGCCGCAGGGAGGCTTGCTCGATATTCACGAATACAATGGGCAGCTCGCGCTCAAGGCCGCGGGACTGTTCGATCGGTTTCGTGCGATCATCCAGCCCGGCGCCGATGCAAAACGGATCGTCGACAACGCCGGCAATATCCTGTTGGACATGCCGGATCGCGGCGGCGGCGGTCGACCCGAGGTCGACCGCGGCGATCTCCGGAGAATTCTGCTCGATTCTCTTCCCGCCGACACGATCCGCTGGGGACACAGGCTGTCAGCCGTGTCACCGATGGACGGCGGGCGACATATGCTGAAGTTCACCAACGGCTCGACGGTGAGGACCGATCTGCTGGTGGGGGCCGATGGCGCGTGGTCGAAAGTTCGACCGCTTCTGTCCAAAGCGACGCCCGCCTATGTCGGCACGACGTTCATCGAGACCCAATTGTTCGACGCCGACCCCG
>NZ_BADD01000111.1 GCF_000333455.1 Rhodopseudomonas sp. B29 | reverse complement strand
GTCTGCGCCGTCGAATCGGCGTTGGCGATGTTCTCGGAGATCACCCGGATGCGGCCGGCCTGGGCGCGCAAGCCGGAGGTCGCGATGCCCATCGACCTGGAGAAATCTCCGACATCGTCTGCCATGGCGCGCTCCTTCGGTTATGATCAGCGCTTGCCGATCGCGGTCTTGATCAGGCCGAGACTGCGGCTGTAGAGCGATGTCACCGCCGCGTAGTCCATCTGGTTGGCCGAGACCTTCAGCATCTCGTCCTCGAGATTGACGGCGTTGCCGGCCGGACGCGTCTGGAAGCCTGCCTTGCCGTCGACGGCGAAGCTGGAGCTGCCACCCGGCGCCGTCAGGTGCGAGGCGCTGGTGCGCATCATCGCCAGCGTGCCGCCGGTCGCGCCCGTAGCCGGATTGCCGTTGCGGTCGAAGGTCGGCGCAACCAGATCGCGCGGCCGGAAGTTCGGCGTGTCGGAATTGGAGACGTTCTCGGCCAGAACCTTCTGGCGCTCCTGATGCCATTCCATCTTGGTGCGCAGCGCCGCCAAGGCAGGAAGATCGGTGATGGACATCGGCCTCTCCTTCGGGTTCCCGACCGCGGCGGGCGGCTGGCGGGTTGCCGGTAGGCAGAATTTGCCGAGCTTATGGTTAACGATCGGTTAAGAACGCCCAAAGTGCACTGACAGAGTGGCGCAAAGCTTAAGGGTTAGGTCAGAAGTCGTTTTGGCCGATCCGATTCGTAGGGTATTAAAAAGTCGGGATGGCGGGCATTTGCCGCTGCAGATCGAACCAGAAGCAGGCAAACGGGGACGCAAGGCGAGCCGCAGCATCGTTCGAAGTTCACGCTCGGGACAGCCGGCCTTCGAACCGCTGACAAGGCAGCCTGCGTATCTGGCCAGGGATAGAGCATGTCGCAGACGCCAGTGATGTTCTTTTTCGCATTCATCGCCGTTCTGGTGATGATCGGCGCGGCGGCCTGGCTGGTCCGGCGCTTCGCCGGCAACCGGCTCGGCGCCAATGCCAATCGCGGCCGGATGCCGCGTCTGGCCGTGATCGACGCCGCCGCAGTCGACGGCCGCCGGCGTTTGGTGCTGGTCCGCCGCGACAACGTCGAACATCTGCTGATGATCGGCGGACCCAGCGACATCGTGGTCGAGCCGAACATCGTCCGCGCCACGCCCGGCCGGGACGCGGTACCGCAGCGCCCGAGTCATAGCGGCGAGCCGCGGCTGTCCACCGATGTGGGATCATGGGACGAGGTCGGCGCCGAGCCCGAACCTGCGCTGCCCGAGTTGCCGCCGATTCCGCCGCGCCCTTCGCGTCCGTCCTTCGCCGAGGAGGTGCGGCGAGCACCGCCGATGCCGGCACCCGATCGGCGCAACGATCCGTTCGCCGGGCTCGTGCCCGAGCCGATCAGCCGGCCGCCCGAACCGCGCCCCGAATTGCGGCCCGAGCCGCGCGCTGAGCTGCGTCCCGAGCCGCGTCCTGAACCTCGCGTCGAGGCGCCGCGTCCCCGCCCTGAACCAGCGATGCCGCGCCCGCCGCGGCCCGAAGCCGCTCCGCTGCCCAAGACGCCGCCGCTCCGCGCGGACCGTCCCGTTCCGCCGCCGCCTGCTCCCCCCGCGCCGCCGCCCGCACCTGCGCCGAGCGCGCTGTCGGAAGCCGACCAGAACCTGGCCGAAATGGCCAACCGCCTCGAGGCCGCCCTGCGTCTCCGCCCGCCGAAGCGTCGCCGTCC
>NZ_BADD01000112.1 GCF_000333455.1 Rhodopseudomonas sp. B29 | reverse complement strand
GTCGCGTCCGTCCGCCTGATGCATCCGCGCTGGCCGCTCTATGTCATCCCGCGCGAGAACAATCACTTCATGCTGGGCGCCACCACCGTCGAGAGCGAAGACGAATTGGTGATGGTTCGCTCGGCGCTCGAACTGCTCAGCGCCGCTTACGCGGTGCATCCGGCGTTCGGCGAGGCGCATATCGTCGAGATCGGCGCCGGCCTGCGCCCCGCCTTCCCCGACAATCTGCCGCGCATCGCCATCGGCAACCGCCGCGTCGCCACCAACGGCCTGTATCGCCACGGCTTCCTGATGGCGCCGTCGCTCGCCGAGAAGGTGGTGGCCTATGTCGAGCGCGGCGAGATCGACAATCAGGTGATGCGATGCTTGTGACGGTGAACGGCGAACAGCGCGAGATCAGCGCCACCAGCGTCTCGGCGCTGATGCAGGAACTCGACTGCACCGCCGGCCACTACGCGGTCGCCATCAACTACGACGTCGTGCCGCGCGGCAAATGGGACGAGACGGCATTGAGCGCCGGCGACGAAATCGAAATCCTGACGCCGCGGCAGGGGGGATGATGAATCGCAACGCGCCTCATCGTCATCCTGAGGTGCGCGCCATCGGCGCGCCTCGAAGGATGGCCGCAGGCACCTCGCGCTGTCATCCTTCGAGGCGCACGCTGTCGCGTGCGCACCTCAGGATGACGGGCACTGCAGCCCTCCACACCCTCCCGTCATCGCCCGGCTCGACCGGGCGACCCAGTATCCCAGAGAGCCGGCGTTTAGTCGCGAACGCTCTGGAATACTGGATCCCCGCTTTCGCGGGGATGACGATTGTAGTTGGAGTGGGCGCCCCTTCTCCCCTCCCCCTTGCGGGGAGGGGTCGGGGGTGGGGGGCCACGAGCACTGCGCTTGCGTCGCCCTCACCCCAGCCCTCTCCCGCAGGCGGGAGAGGGAGCGCGCAGTGCTCGGAGCAAAGCTCATGGTGAAATTCTACGATCGCGAATTCGCCTCGCGGCTGCTGATCGGCAGCGCGCTGTATCCCTCGCCCGCCATCATGCAGGACTCCATTCGCGAGAGCGGCGCGCAGATCGTCACCGTGTCGCTGCGGCGCGAGACCGCGGGCGGCAAGACCGGCGATCAGTTCTGGTCGCTGATCCGCGAGCTTGGTGTCACCGTGCTGCCCAACACCGCCGGTTGCCGCAGCGTGCGCGAGGCGGTGACGACCGCCAAGCTCGCGCGCGAGCTGTTCGCCACGCCGTGGATCAAGCTCGAGGTCATCGCCGAACACGACACGCTGCAGCTCGACGTCATCGGCCTGGTCGAAACCGCCACCATCCTGATCAAGGACGGCTTCGAGGTGTTTCCCTATTGCACCGAGGATCTGTCGGTCGCCAATCGCCTGGTCGATGCCGGCTGCCGCGTCATCATGCCGTGGGCCGCGCCGATTGGCAGCGCGCGCGGCATTACGAATCGCGACGCCCTGAAGCTGCTGCGCGACCGCCTGCCCGATATCACCCTCGTCGTCGACGCCGGACTCGGCGCGCCGAGCCACGCGGCGGAAGCGATGGAGCTCGGCTTCGACGCCGTGCTGCTCAACACCGCGATCGCCAAGGCCGAAGACCCGGCGGCGATGGCCCGGGCGTTCCGGCTGGCGATCGAGGCCGGCCGCACCGGATACGAAGCGGGGCTGATGGGCGCCCGCGATTTCGCTTCTCCCTCCACCCCTGTGATCGGGACACCGTTCTGGCATGCCGTATCCTGACCGCTTCTATCCCGTCGTCGACAGCATCGCCTGGGTCAAGCGCCTGGCCTCTCTCGGGGTCGGCACCGTGCAGCTGCGCGCCAAGGAGCTGAACGATGCCGAGGCGCTGCAGCTCGTCACCGACGCGCTCGAGGCGGTGAAGGGCACGCCGACCAGGCTGATCATCAACGATTACTGGCGCGCCGCGATCGTCGCGGGCGCCCAGCATCTGCATCTCGGCCAGGAAGACCTCGCCGAAGCCGACCTGCACGAGATCCGCAGCGCCGGCCTGACGCTCGGCCTCTCCACCCACGACGACGCCGAACTCGAAACCGCGCTCGCCGCCGAGCCGACCTACATCGCGCTCGGCCCGATCTTCCCGACCACTCTGAAATCGATGCGCTTCGCGCCGCAGGGCATCCCGAAGATCACCGAATGGAAGAAGCGCGTCGGCAACATCCCGCTGGTCGCGATCGGCGGCATCAAGCTGGAGCAGGCCGACGAGATCTTCAAAGCCGGCGCAGACTCGATCGCGGTGGTCAGCGACGTCACCCAAAACCCCGACCCCGACGCGCGCGTGCGCGCCTGGCTCGACTTCACCGCGGAGAAGGTGTGATCCGCGGCACAAAGGATGTCGCCGTCACCCTGAGGTGCGAGCCGTCTTCGGCTCGCCTCGAAGGGCGACGGTGGAGGCACTGAGTTCGTTGCAGTCATCCTTCGAGGCGCGCAAGTGCGCGCACCTCAGGATGACGGCGCCCCGATAAGCAGAACGAAACAACAAGGAGGATGGCATGAATATCCGCTCCAATCCCGAGACCACCCGCGCCGCCGTGACCACGGGCGCCCTGCCCTCCTCGCGCAAGATCCATGCGATCCCCGCTAGCGCGCCCGATCTGCGCGTGCCGCTGCGCGAGATCATGCTGAGCGAAGGCGCCGGCGAACCGAACCTGCCGGTGTACGACACGAGCGGCCCTTACACCGATCCGAACGTCATCATCGACGTCAACAAGGGCCTGCCGCGCGCCCGCACCGAGTGGGTCAAGGAGCGCGGCGGCGTCGAGCAATATGAAGGCCGCGACGTCAAGCCGGAAGACAACGGCAATGTCGGCGCCGCCCATGCGGCGAAGGCGTTCACCGGCTATCACCAGCCGCTGCGCGGCGTCGGCGACGCGCCGATCACCCAGCTCGAATTCGCCCGCCGCGGCATCATCACCAAGGAGATGATCTACGTCGCCGAGCGCGAGAATCTCGGCCGCAAACAGCAGCTCGAGCGCGCCGAGGCCGCGCTCGCCGACGGCGAAAGCTTCGGCGCCAGCGTGCCGGCGTTCATCACGCCGGAATTCGTCCGCGACGAGATCGCCCGCGGCCGCGCCATCATCCCGTCGAACATCAACCACGGCGAACTCGAGCCGATGATCATCGGCCGCAACTTCCTCACCAAGATCAACGCCAATATCGGCAACAGCGCCGTGACGTCGTCGGTCGAGGAGGAAGTCGACAAGATGGTGTGGGCGATCCGTTGGGGCGCCGACACCGTGATGGACCTCTCCACCGGCCGCAACATCCACACCACCCGCGAATGGATCCTGCGCAATTCGCCGGTGCCGATCGGCACCGTGCCGATCTATCAGGCGCTGGAGAAGTGCGACGGCGATCCGGTCAAGCTGACCTGGGAGCTCTACAAGGACACGCTGATCGAGCAGTGCGAACAGGGCGTCGATTACTTCACCATTCACGCCGGCGTGCGGCTGCAATACATCCACCTCACCGCCAGCCGCGTCACCGGCATCGTCTCGCGCGGCGGCTCGATCATGGCGAAGTGGTGCCTCGCGCATCACCAGGAGAGCTTTCTCTACACGCATTTCGACGAGATCTGCGACCTGATGCGCAAATACGACGTGTCGTTCTCGCTCGGCGACGGCCTGCGGCCGGGCTCGATCGCCGACGCCAACGACCGCGCCCAGTTCGCCGAACTGGAGACCCTCGGCGAACTCACCAAAATCGCCTGGGCCAAGGGCTGCCAGGTGATGATCGAAGGCCCCGGCCACGTGCCGATGCACAAGATCAAGATCAACATGGACAAGCAGCTCAAGGAGTGCGGCGAAGCGCCGTTCTACACCTTGGGCCCGCTGACCACCGACATCGCGCCGGGCTATGATCACATCACCTCCGGCATCGGCGCCGCGATGATCGGCTGGTTCGGCTGCGCGATGCTGTGCTACGTCACGCCGAAGGAGCATCTCGGCCTGCCCGACCGCAACGACGTCAAGACCGGCGTGATCACCTACAAGATCGCCGCCCACGCCGCCGACCTCGCCAAGGGCCACCCCGCCGCGCAGCTCCGCGACGACGCGCTCTCTCGCGCCCGGTTCGAATTCCGCTGGCAGGACCAGTTCAACCTCGGCCTCGACCCGGACACGGCGCAAGCCTTTCACGACGAGACCCTGCCGAAGGAAGCCCACAAGGTCGCGCACTTCTGCTCGATGTGCGGACCGAAATTCTGCTCGATGAAGATCACGCAAGACGTGCGCGACTACGCGGCGGGGCTGGGTGACAACGAGAAAGCCGCCCTCAACCTCGCCGGCGCCGGCTCCCTCGGCAACGTCGGCATGACGATGTCCGGCGTCATCGAAGACGGCATGTCGCAGATGAGCGAAAAGTTCAAATCGATGGGTGAGAAGCTGTATCTCGACGCGGAGAAGGTGAAGGAGAGTAATAAGGCGCTATCGTAAGGGCGGCGCGGCTCTCAGCACACGTACAACGTCATGCCCGGGCTTGACCCGGGCATCTCTTTGCAAAGTTTGGCTGACCCGAATCACATGTCATTGCGGTGGTGCGCTCGCAAATGCGCGCAGATCAGGCGAATCCGCCAACTTTTTGAACGACCAGCGTTACAGCAAATACGAAAATACTTGCCATAATTCCGATCGACTCGAGGGGAGCATCGTCGCCTTTTGCGATAAACCATTGCGCCACGCCCACAGCACGAAAAAACTGTCGCATCAGATAGTTTATCGAGACGCCGACAAGAAAAAGAGGCAGCCACAAATGCACCAAAAATGCGGGCGCTGAATTCTTGAGGGCCATCATCAGCCGTGCGCTCTTCGATCCCATCGGACCGCCAAACATCGCCAGGAAGCCGAATATATGGTCGGTGATCGCTTCGATTATTAAGACAACAGATGACACCGCAAGCGCGCCGACCAACATCGCCAGCCCAATCGCAAGCAGCAGGTCGCCTGCCCAATGT
>NZ_BADD01000113.1 GCF_000333455.1 Rhodopseudomonas sp. B29 | reverse complement strand
GGGCTGCAACTGCGCAAGGGCGACAGCGGCGCAGTCGTGAACATCCCGGCCCGCGCCGTGGTGCTGGCAACCGGCGGCATCGGGCATCTCTATGCGGTGACGACCAATCCGGCCGAGGCATCCGTTCAGGGCCTGGCGATCGCCGCCCGCGCCGGCGCGGTGATCGCCGATCCGGAATTCGTGCAGTTTCACCCCACCGCCATCATGGTCGGCCGCGATCCGGCGCCGCTCGCCACCGAGGCGCTGCGCGGCGAAGGCGCTCATCTGATCAACGGCCAGGGCGAACGCTTCATGGTGGCGCGCCATCCGCTGGCCGAACTGGCGCCGCGCGACATCGTCGCCCGCGGCGTGTTCGCCGAGGTGGCGTCCGGCCGAGGCGCTTACTTGGACGCGACCAAGGCGCTGGGCGCAAGCTTCGCCGAGCATTTCCCGACCGTGTACGAGAGCTGCATTTCGGCCGGCATCGATCCGGCGACGCAGCCGATCCCGATCGCGCCGGCGGCGCACTACCACATGGGCGGCATCGCAGTGGACATGCAGGGCCGCAGTTCGCTGCCGGGCCTGTGGGCCGCCGGCGAAGTCTCCTGCACCGGCGCGCATGGCGCTAACCGCCTGGCATCGAATTCGCTACTCGAAGCCGTGGTGTACGCGGCGCGGATCGCCGACGACATCGCCGGCAGCGAACTACGCGCCGCCCGGGCGACGGTTGAAGCGCCGAATGCGGTGCATGCCGCATTCGATGCGGCACAGGAACAGCGGCTGCGGCAGACGATGGCCGCCAAGGTCGGCGTCATCCGCGAGCGCGCCGGCCTGAGCGAAGCCGTGCGTGCGTTTGCGGCGCTGGAAGGCGCTCCGCACCCCGCGCTCGCCAACATGGCGACGGCGGCGCTCTTGGTCGCCAGCGCCGCGCTTGCAAGAACCGAGAGCCGCGGCGCGCATTACCGCTCCGACTATCCGGCCGAAAATCCGGCGCTGGCCACACGTACCACCACGACGCTGGCGCAGGCGCGAGCGATGGCGGCGGAACTCCGTGACGCCACGCCGCACGTCGTGCCGGCCTGAATAGGACATTTTCAATGACTTCGACCGCGCTTGCGCATCCCGACGCATTTCTGTCGCCGCTGATCATCGAGGACGCGGTGCGCCGTGCGCTCGACGAGGACTTCGGCCGCGCCGGCGACATCACCTCGGTGGCGACGATTCCCGAAACCACGCAGGCGCATGCCGTGATGGTGGCGCGCCAGGCCGGCGTGATCGCGGGCCTGCCGCTGGCGCTCGAGACGTTCCGGCAGTTGTCGCCCGACATCCATGTCGTGCCGCACGTCCGCGACGGCGATGCGGTTGCGGCCGGCATCAATGTGCTGACGATTTCGGGCCCGGCTCGCGCCGTGCTCGGCGGCGAACGCACCGCGCTGAATTTCGTCGGCCGGCTGTCCGGCATCGCGACGCTGACGGCCGACTATGTCCGCCACACGGCTGGCAGCAAGCTGCGCATCTGCTGCACCCGCAAGACTACGCCGGGGCTGCGCGCGCTGGAGAAATACGCGGTGCGCTGCGGCGGCGGCTTCAACCACCGTTTCGGCCTCGACGATGCGGTGCTGATCAAGGACAATCACATCGCGGTCGCCGGCGGCATCCGCCCGGTGCTGGAGGCGGCGCGCGCCAAGATCGGCCATCTGGTCAAGGTCGAGATCGAAGTCGATACGCTGGATCAGCTGCGCGAAGTGCTCGTCACCGGCATGGCCGACGTCGTGCTGCTCGACAACATGGACCTCGCCACGTTGAAGCAGGCGGTGGAAATCAGCGCCGGGCGCGTCGTGCTGGAAGCCTCCGGAGGAGTCACGGTGGAGTCGATCCGGCACATCGCGCAGACCGGCGTCGACTACGCGTCGTCCGGCGCGCTGACTCATTCCGCGCCGAATTTCGACGTCGCACTGGATATCGACGCGTAGTCGCTGCCGCGGCGTCCTGCCGCATCCGGAAAATTCTGCCCGACTGACACGAAGTTGCCGGCTCGCGGCTCTCCTGCGCGGCTGAATCGCTTGTGCTTTCAAGCCTTCGCAACGGCCCGGAATTTGCGTAGTCCGCCTCGCCCTCACAGTTCGAACGGCAGAGACGAGGCGTTGCATGATCATCACTTCAGCCGGCATCGCGACCGTGTACTCACGCAGCGTCGCGGCATCCGATTCATCTCGGGCGCAGGCGGCGACCGACGCGCAGGCTTCTTCGGAGGATACGACCGCCGCACAGACAAGCGGGTATCGGCTTGATCCCTCGCAGGTCAGGTCACTGCCGGCGGGGACGCCGATCTCGGCATTGACCGATCCCGAGCTGCGCGACATGCTGGCAACAGCCTGGCTGACGATGCAACGCGGCGCCGAGCTTCCGGCCGACGCCGCCGACAACGCTCCGCAGAACACCTACGCCCAGGTCAAGGTCGGCAACAAGGTGGTGGCGACGTTGTACAATGGCGGAATCTCGGAGATGTCCAACGCGACCGCCGCGGCCGTGAGTGAGCTGGTCGACCCGCCCGGTCTGAGCGGCCCCAATCTGGCGCAGTGGCGCGCCGACAATTATGCGAGGCTGCTCGGCGGCACGGTCGAGAAAGCCCCGACCGCCATCACGCAATCGCAATGGACGCCGCGTCCGAGCACGTCCAGTAGCTACAGCCGTGACCAACTCGACGCCGCCTTTGCGGCGATGGTCGCCGAAGGCCAACGCACGGCGGCGCAGAACATGGCGTCTTATCAGCAACCCGCCTCGCCGCAATCACGTCAGGCCGACCTGACAGCCTGACGTCGGAATCCGTTTCGTCGCCGGCGAACTACTTCGATTCCAGCTCGGCCGAACTCTTGGCCGCCTCGGCGAGTTGCTCCGAAATCGCGGCGGTCTGGGCGGCGTCGCCCCAGCTCGGGGCGTCGCTGCCGTCGCCCCAGGCGCGCGGACGATAGAAGGTGTGTACGCCGTATTTGTACATCTTCTTCATCTCGTGAACCCAGGACGGGCGCACCCAATAAGCGTGGTAGTGAGTCGACTTGGCGACTTCCGGCAGCCACAGCCGGCCGTCGAGCATCGCCTTGGCGATCTTCCTGGCGCGGTCCCACATGTCGGGTTCGCGCACCACGTCGGCGACGTCGTCGCAGGCGAAGGTGAACTGGCAGGCGTAGTGCCGGTTCTTGTTCTGATAGACGACGCCGCACACCGTGGTCGGATAGAAGCCGGAGAACACGCGGTTGAGCACCACCTGCGCCACCGCGATCTGGCCGCGCACCTTCTCGCCGCGCGACTCAAAATACACCGCCTCGGTGAGGCACTTCTCTTGTTTGGCGCGCGCCTTGGGATCGGTGAGGCCGAGCCGTTCGGCCGGGGTCTTGATGTGATGCGCGGCGTTGACCTCGCCCTTGCCGGCGGTGCTTTCGCCGGCCGAATCGGCTGGCAGCGACGACAGCGGCGACTTCATCTCCGGATCGAGGCCGGGCGACACGATCACCGGCTCGGCGCCGGGCTGCCAGGCTTCGAGCGACTCTTCGGGCCAGCCCATCGACGACGAGCCGAAGAACAGGCTGGCGGTCTTGAAGGCGAACGGATCGCGCGGCGCGGCCTCGGCCGGGGGCACCGCGGGCGAAGCCGCGATGGCGGGATGCGTCTCTCCGAGCGGCGCCGTGACGTCGTATTGCTGCAGCGGCTCGGAATTCAGCGCCTCGGACAGTTCGGGATCGAGTGGCGAGTCGGCGGAGGCCTGCTCGGGCGCCCGGTCGGAAACTTTGTCGGCGACCTTGGCGCCGGGTGCGAGCGGCGGCTCGACCGCGCGCTCCTCGGGCTCGGACTGGTCGGGAGTCGCGATAGCAAGGCGATCGCCTTTCAGTGTGCGATCGACTTTCGGAAAATCGGACGCCTGATAACGCGCGGGCGGCCGCAGCAGCGGATTGCGCGAGATCAGGCCGGGCTGGCCTTCGCTGCCGAGCCGATAGGTCTCGCCATGCGGCGTCCAGGTGCCGATCGGGCGACCGAACGAAAAGCTCGCGAGCTGCATCGAGCCCAGCGCCGAATGGAAGCTGCGCTGCTGCCAGCGCTCGGCGACGCCGGGCTGGCGCACCAGCAGCGAGGCAATGTCCTGGTAGCCGATCTCGGTCGGAAAAGTTCCGAACACGAACAGGCCGAGACCGAAGGCCGCAATCATCGCGGCCTTCGGCCGGTTACGCATCACTGACATCGGTACGCCTACGCAACGCTTACTGATCCGCTTCGTCCGATACGGACAATTCGAACGTTGGTGGTGATATCGAATTAAAGTTGAGCGTGCGTTAATCGCCGATGCACGCGCGCAACAGGCAATTGCGAGTTGTTAGTAGAACGCAGGGATCGAGCCGTGTGGTGAATCGCTGCTTCACAGCATTGGTTAAGGATGCGTTGCGGCGCACGGTTTATGCTTCGTTGCACTTCGCTCCGTCATTGCGAGGAGCGAAGCGACGAAGCAATCCAGCTCAGTACACGGAACTGGATTGCTTCGCTTCGCTCGCAATGACGAAGGAGACGTCTCGAAACAGGCCGCTCGAAAGCAAATGGCCGGAGCAAAGCCCCGGCCGAGATCTCTACAATTACCGAGGTCATCGCCCGGCTTGACCGGGCGACCCAGTATTCCAGGGCGCCAGTTATTTATAATGAGCGTACTGGGATACTGGGTCACCCGCATTCGCGGGTGATGACGGCTGGTGTTGCGGCGGTGACTTACGCCTGGCTGGCGATCGCCTTGCCGAGCGCGGCCTGCGCTGCGGCCAGCCGCGCGATCGGCACGCGGTAGGGCGAGCACGACACGTAGTTGAGGCCGACCTCGTGGCAGAACGCGACCGACGCCGGATCGCCGCCGTGTTCGCCGCAGATGCCGAGCTTGAGGTCGGGGCGGGTCTTGCGGCCGCGCTCGACGCCGATCTTGACCAGCTCGCCGACGCCGTCGCGGTCCACCGAGACGAACGGATCGATCGGCAGGATGCCCTTCTCGATGTAGGTGCCGAGGAAGCTGGCGGCGTCGTCGCGGCTGATGCCGAAGGTGGTCTGGGTCAGGTCGTTGGTGCCGAACGAGAAGAACTCGGCGCTTTCGGCGATGTCGCCGGCCATCAGGCAGGCGCGCGGCAGCTCGATCATGGTGCCGACCTGATACTTCAGGGTGGAACCGGTCTCGCGGTTGACCGCATGCGCGGTGGCGTCGATGCGGGCCTTGACCAGATCGAACTCGGCGCGAGTCGCGATCAGCGGGACCATCACTTCGAGCCCGACCTGCTCGCCGGTGCGCTTTTCGGCCTCGACGGCGGCCTCGAAGATGGCGCGGGCCTGCATCTCGGCGATCTCCGGATAGGCGATCGCCAGACGGCAGCCACGGAAGCCGAGCATCGGGTTGAACTCGGCGAGTTCGCGGGCGCGGTCGGCGAGGCGGCGCGGATCGGCGTTCATCGCCCGCGCCACTTCTTCGATCTCGCCGTGGGTGTGCGGCAGGAACTCGTGCAGCGGCGGGTCGAGCAGACGGATCGTGACCGGCAGGCCCTCCATGATCTCGAACAGCTCGACGAAGTCGGCGCGCTGCATCGGCAGCAGCTTGGCCAGCGCCTGACGGCGCGACTGCTCGTCTTCGGCCAAGATCATCTCGCGCACGGTGCGGATACGGGTCTCTTCGAAGAACATGTGCTCGGTGCGGCACAGGCCGATGCCTTCGGCGCCGAACTTGATGGCGGTGCGGGCGTCGGCCGGGGTATCGGCGTTGACGCGGACCTTGAGCTTGCGGACCTGGTCGGCCCAGCTCATCAGCGTGTTGAAGTCGCCCGACAGCTCCGGCTCGATCATCGGCATGCGGCCGGCCAGCACCTGGCCGATGCCGCCGTCGATGGTGATGACGTCGCCGGTCTTGAAGGTGCGGTTGCCGATGCTCATCGTGCCGCGGCCGTAATCAACGCGGATCGCGCCGCAACCCGAGACGCAGGGCTTGCCCATGCCGCGCGCCACCACGGCGGCGTGCGAGGTCATGCCGCCGCGGGTGGTGAGGATGCCCTCGGAGGCGTGCATGCCGTGGATGTCTTCGGGGCTGGTCTCGATCCGGACCAGGATGACCTTGCGGCCGTCGGCGTGCAGCTTGGCGGCTTCGTCCGACGAGAACACGATCTCGCCCGAGGCGGCGCCGGGCGAGGCCGGCAGGCCGGTGGCGATGACGTCGCGCTTGGCGGTCGGGTCGATGGTCGGGTGCAGCAGCTGATCCAGCGAGCCCGGATCGATCCGCGTCACCGCGTCCTTCTGATTGATCAGGCCTTCATGCGCCAGGTCGACGGCGATGCGCAGCGCCGCCTTGGCGGTGCGCTTGCCGCTGCGGGTCTGCAGCATCCACAGCTTGCCCTGCTCGACCGTGAATTCCATGTCCTGCATGTCACGGTAGTGCTTCTCGAGCAGCGTGTAGATCCGCGTCAGCTCCTGGAAGGCGTCGGGCATCGCCACTTCCATCGACGGCTTGTCGGAGCCGGATTCGAGGCGGGCGTGCTCGGTGATGTCCTGCGGGGTGCGGATGCCGGCGACGACGTCCTCGCCCTGCGCGTTGATGAGGAATTCGCCGTACAGCCGGCTCTCGCCGGTCGACGGGTTGCGGGTGAAGGCGACGCCGGTCGCCGAGGTCTCACCCATGTTGCCGAACACCATGGCCTGGACGTTGACGGCGGTGCCCCACGATTCCGGAATGTCGTGCAGGCGGCGATAGGTCACCGCGCGGGCATTCATCCACGACGAGAACACCGCGCCGATCGCGCCCCACAGCTGGGCGTGCGGATCCTGCGGGAAGTCCTCGCCGGTCTCGCGCGCCACCGCCTCCTTGTAGGCGCCGACCAGCTGCACCCAATCGTCGGCGGTCAGGTCGGTGTCGAGCGTGTAGCCGTTGTTGTCCTTGTAGCCGTCGAGGATTTCCTCGAAGTGATGATGCTCAAAGCCGAGCACCACGTCCGAATACATGGTGATGAAGCGGCGATAGCTGTCATAGGCGAAGCGGCGGTCTCCCGACTTCGCCGCCAGTGCTTCGACGGTCTGGTCGTTGAGGCCGAGATTGAGCACGGTGTCCATCATGCCCGGCATTGAGGCGCGGGCGCCGGAGCGCACCGACACCAGCAGCGGGTTGGTGGCATCGCCGAAAGTCTTGCCGGTCAGCTTGCCGACCTGCTCGAGCGCGCGCTCGACCAGCGAGCGCAGTTCCTTCGGGTAGGTCTTGCCGTTGGCGTAGAAGTAGGTGCAGACCGAGGTCGGGATCGTGAAGCCCGGAGGCACCGGCAGGCCGAGATTGGCCATCTCGGCGAGGTTCGCGCCCTTGCCGCCGAGCAGGTTCTTCATGTCGGCCTTGCCTTCGGCTTTACCGCCACCGAAGCTGTAGACCCACTTGCCCGGCTTGCCCAGATCCGCAGGCTTGGCGGCCGCTTTCGGCGCCGGCTTCGCCGCAGCCTTGGAAGGCTTGGTCACAGCGCTGAGCACCGACTTGGCAACCGAACGCGCCACCGACTTGGCGACGGTTTTGGCGATCGCACCGGCGATCGACTTGGCTACGCCGGGCTTGCCGCTGGTCTTGGCGACCGGCTTCGCAACGGGCTTGGCGACAGCTTTGGACTTGCTTGCCGTCTTCGCAGCCGGCTTGGCGGCGGGCTTCACCGCCACCTTGCTAACTGCTTTCTTGGCTGCCGGCGGCGCCGCGCTCTTGGCCGGCGCCTTGCGCGCGCTCGAGGACGACTTCGTTGGCGAAGACTTCGCGAGCGACGATTTGGATTTCGCGACGGTCTTCTTGGTCTTCGAAGCGGCTTTGGCCATGGCGTTCAACAGTCCGCAGAGTGAGGAAAAGTGGGGCCGCTATACACCACGTTGAAGCCAACGCAAAGCAAGCCGCGGCCGTCACGGCCGGCGTTGCCCGCCGACTAAAGATGCAGGAAGCGCAGCGCGCCCAGGCCGATCAATCCCACCGCAATGAGGTAGATCGCC
Organism: Rhodopseudomonas sp. B29; assembly: GCF_000333455.1. GTDB lineage: Bacteria > Pseudomonadota > Alphaproteobacteria > Rhizobiales > Xanthobacteraceae > Rhodopseudomonas. Next base: position 765 of record NZ_BADD01000113.1, on the reverse strand, counting down.
ACGATGAAATTCAGCAGTCGCGGCATCACCAAGATCAGAATGCCGGCGATGAGCGCGACGATGGCGGGAATGTGGGCACTGGTGATTGTCATAGCAGTCGTCTCCTAGAGAAGGGGAAGGCGCGTCCGAATCGCAAAGAAAAGATCACTGGCCTCATAACGGCCCGGCGGGGGCAGGCATAGCGGCGCCAGATGACGCCGGAGCGGCCGAGGCGGTTCCATCCCCATGGAAATTAAGGGAACACCTGTATTGGCCAGGAAGGGCACTCCGAGGGTCGCCCGTCCGGGGCGCAGTTGTAGGAAACTGAATCTTCCCCAGCCGCACCGCGCCCCCTCTCCCGCTGGGGTGAGGGCGCCCCAGGCAGTGAACTCGCGACTTGCGGAGCGGAGTGCCCTCACCCGTCCCGGCTTCGCTGCGCTCCGCCGGGCCGACTCTCGCAGGCGGGAGAGGTTGCGCCCAGCCCGTTGCCGGCGCCTTCTCCCGTAAGCGCTGGGCTGATAAGGTTCCGCACCGCGAATGTCCGGCTGCATGTGGTGCGCACGCCGCGCGTGAGCGCCGGCTGGACTTCATTCAATGATCGCCACCCCCTCCGTCCACAGCCTCATCCTGCTGCTGTTGCTGAGCTTCTTTCTCGGCTTCGCGTTCGAGGATTTCTTCGCCCAGGCCAAAAGCGCGCGGCCGGGCGGCATCCGCACCTTTCCGCTGCTCTCGCTGGGCGGCGGCATGCTGTATCTGTTCGACCCCACGCGGCTGATCGCCTTCTCG
>NZ_BADD01000114.1 GCF_000333455.1 Rhodopseudomonas sp. B29 | reverse complement strand
CTGATTTCCGGCGAGGTCGGACGCGGCACCTACGTGCTGTCCGAAAGCCGCGAAGCTGTCCTGTTCGTGCTCAAGGAGCCGAACGACAACTCGGCTCCGCACCTCATCGATCTCTCCACCAACGTCCCGGCCATCGATCCGTCGACGAGCGATCTGGATCTGGCCCTGGCGGACATCGCACGCGATGGAGGATTGGCTGCCGCGCTCGATCACCCGACACCCGCGCTCATTGCCCGCACCCGCGCCACCGCGGCGAGTTGGGTCGCCGCGCGCGGTCTCGAATTGCGTCCCACCGACATCGTGCCGACGGCAGGCGCGCATCAGGCGCTGCTCGCGGTGCTGCTCGCCATCTGCACGGCCGGCGAACCGGTGCTGGTCGAGGAGATGACCTTCCCTGGTATCAAGGCATTGGCCCGCCAGCTCGGTCTGCCGCTGCATGGCGTCGCGATGGATGCGCAGGGAATCTTGCCGGAGGCGCTCGACCGCGCCGCGCGGGCGACATCGGCGCGCGTCGTGGTGCTGGTTCCTGCGTTGCAGAATCCGACGGGTGCGACGATGAGCGAGGCGCGGCGTGCCGAGCTGGCCGGGATCGCCGAGCGGCGCGATCTGGAGATTATCGAAGACGATATCTACGGCGCGCTGGCAGCAACGCCGCCTTTGGCAGCGCTGCTGCCGAACCGCTGCACACTGGTCACGAGTTTCTCGAAGTCGGTCGCCGCCGGCCTGCGCTTCGGATTAGTTGCGGGGGCCGGACCGGTCGCGCGCGCCGTCGCGGCCGAACCGCAGACGACGCTCTGGCCGTTGGCGCCCTTGATGGCGGAGATCGCCTGCCGATGGATGGAAGACGGCACCGCCCTGCGCCGCGCCGAATGGCAGCGCGACGAGGTGGGTGTTCGCCACCGGCTCGCCCGCCGCGTTCTGCCGAATGGTCGAACGAGCAAGTCGACGCCGTCGCCGCATGCGTGGCTCGCGGTGCCGCCGGAGATGACAGATCCGGTGGCCACTTGCCGAGCTGTCGGTGTCGAGGTCGTCTCGGCCACAACCTTCGCAGTCACTCGCGAGGCGCCGGCGCGGATTCGGATCAGCCTGACTGCAGCACAGACGCGCGCTGAACTCGGCCGGGCGTTGGACCGGCTTGCAGCCGTCGGAATCTCATGGCCAACGAATTCTGAAAAGTGACGCGGGCGACGTGCCGCGGTTCAACCTAGTCCGTCGAGCGGCGCAGTTCGGATACGGCTTCGACCTTTGCGGCTTCGGCCTTGACGCTGTCCGCCTTAGGCGGCTCGAGCTTGGCAGACTCGACCTTCGGGACCGGCACGCTCGCCGTGACTTCAGCACGCGGGGTCGCATCGGCGGAGCGGATGCCGGGGGCGCGCAGCGAACGGGGGGCGTGGTGCTCGGCGCTGTGCGATTCGGAAATCGCGCGGGCGAGCTGAATGCGGCCCTGATGGCGGAAGTCGCAATACGCGAAGCCCATGCCCGAGACCGAGCCACGGAAGCTGCGATCGCTGGTCTTGTTGAGATTGAAGCACGGCTCGAACGGGATGCCCTTGAGCGAGGCGCAGATCGACTCGCCGCGAACCTGCAGCGTGTTGCCGGGGACGCGCATGAACCGCGTCGGGCCCGAGCCCGAGAATTGGATCGAGCCGGCCGCGCCGCCATCGTCGAAGATACGTCCGGCACCGCGGGTGCCGTCGAAGCAGTTGAAGGCGAAGATCTTGCCGGCGACGAATTTACGCGCCTCGTCGGCGCTCATCGATCCGGCCATCGCCGGCAGCACGGCGGCGCCGGCCAAAGCGGCTCCGAATACGATACGCGCGAGCATGCTTTACTCCTACTGGGAGCGGGTGACCCTATTTAACCCGATCCTTACCATACAAACTGCGGCAACATTGGCGCAGCTTCGTTGGTAAAGTCTGAACAGACTACAGAATTTTTACCACGATGCGGCCCCGCACCTGCCCGGCGAGAACCTTGGCACCCGCCTCGAACACCTGATCGAGGCCGATTTCCTCGGTCATGCCGGCCAGCTTGCCGTGATCGAGGTCGGTTGCGAGTCGTTTCCAGGCCTGCTGGCGATCCGGCAGCGGGCACATCACCGAGTCGATGCCGTAAAGACACACCCCGCGCAAAATGAAGGGCGCGACCGAGGTCGGCAGGTCCATGCCGGCCGCCAATCCACAGGCCGCAATGGCTCCGCGATACTTGGTCATAGATAGCAGATTGGCCAGCGTGGTCGAACCGACGCTGTCGATGCCGCCGGCCCAGCGCTCCTTGGCGAGCGGCTTGGCGGCGCCGGAGAGCTCGTTGCGGTCGATGATCTCGGCAGCGCCGAGCCCGCGTAGATAAGCCTCCTCCGAGGTGCGGCCGGTCGAGGCGATGACGTGGTAGCCGAGCTTGGACAAGAGCGCGATCGCCACCGAGCCGACGCCGCCGGCGGCGCCGGTGACGACGACCGGGCCATGCGCAGGGGTGAGACCGTGCTTCTCGAGCGCCAGAACGCTGAGCATCGCAGTGTAGCCGGCGGTGCCGATCGCCATCGCGTCGCGCGCGCTGAGGCCGTCGGGCAGACGCACCAGCCAATCGCCTTTGACGCGGGCCTTTTCGGCGTAGGCGCCGAGATGGGTTTCGCCCATGCCCCAGCCGTTGCACACGACCTTGTCGCCGGTCTTCCAGTTCGGATGCGACGACTCCAGCACGGTGCCGGCGAAGTCGATGCCGGCGATCATCGGGAAGCGGCGCACCACCGGCGCCTTGCCGGTGACGGCAAGACCATCCTTGTAGTTCACGGTCGACCACTCGACCGAGACCGTGACGTCGCCGTCCATCAGCTCGGCTTCGTCGAACTGCGTCAGCGCTGCGGTGGTGCCCTTCTCGGCCTTGTCGATGCGGATCGCCTTGAACGTCGCCATGCCGTCGCCTCCCCTTGAATTGTCGTTCGATGCTCCGACCTGAGTAGAGAAGGCGGACGCTCGCTGTAAAGATGTCGCTGCAGCGCAGCGATGCACAACGCGCATCCCGATGTGACAATTTAAACTTTCGGGCCTCTGGTGGAACACCGAGGGACGTGCTATATTCGATTTGCTCGTAATGAGGATAAGACCGTCCTCTTGGGTTCGTAAGCTAGTCGAAACTCGCTAGCAGCTCAGGAAGCGCCTTCAACGCAGCGGACCAAAGTTTGCCGGCCCTCGAGGCCGGATTTCTCAAGCCCGGGATATGCTCAAATCGAGTATATAGTCCGGCAGTGGTACAGGAGGCACGACGATGCCGCTTGCTGACATCTACGGCCCGGACAATTTCGGCCTGCCGGCCCACACCCGCTCCCTGCCCGGCGCCCGCGTGCCGCTGAGCGCGCAGGAGCGCGCCCGCGCGCTGCCGATGCCGTCGCTCGAATGGACCCCTGAGGTCGAGGCCGCGACCGCGCATCTCTATGAGAAGGTGCAGACCGTCATCCCGCCGGTCGAGTGGCCGTTCATGGCGCCCTACATCAAGGCGATCAACGAGCTCAAGCGCGAGCGCGACGCCGTGATCCTGGCGCACAACTATCAGACGCCGGAGATCTTCCACTGCGTCTCCGACATCGTCGGCGACTCGCTGCAGCTCGCGATCGAAGCCACCAAGGTGAAAGCCTCCACCATCATCCAGTGCGGCGTGCACTTCATGGCGGAGACCTCGAAGATCCTCAATCCGGAGAAGCGCGTGCTGATCCCGGATTCGCGCGCCGGCTGTTCGCTCGCGTCCAGCATCACCGGCGCGGATGTCCGCTTGCTACGCGATAAATTCCCCGGCGTGCCGATCGTCGCCTATGTCAATACGTCTGCCGACGTGAAGGCGGAGGTCGACATCTGCTGCACCTCGTCGAACGCCCTGCAGGTGGTCGAGAGCCTCGGCAGCGACACCGTGATCATGCTGCCGGATCAGTATCTGGCGAAGTACGTGGCGTCGCAGACCAAGGTGAAGATCATCGCCTGGAAGGGCGCGTGCGAAGTGCACGAGCGCTTCACCGGCGACGAGCTGCGCGTCTACCGCGAGGCCGATCCGAGCGTGAAGATCATCGCGCATCCGGAATGCCCGCCGGACGTGTTGGCCGAAGCCGACTTCACCGGCTCGACCGCGCACATGATCAACTGGGTCAAGGACCGGCATCCGAAGCGCGTGGTGATGATCACCGAGTGCTCGATGGCCGACAACGTCCAGGCCGAGCTGCCGGATGTCGAGATGGTGCGGCCGTGCAATCTGTGCCCGCACATGAAGCGCATCACGCTGTCGAAGATCCTCGACAGCCTGGTGTACCTGCGCGAGGAAGTCACCGTCGATCCCGCCATCATCGCTCCGGCGCGGCGCTCGGTCGAGCGGATGATCAATCTGAAGAACTAAGCCGCGTCGTTGCGGCTCGAAGCGGACGACGGCGCCTCTGTGCGATCTCCGGCCGTCGTCCGTGCCTGAAGGCGTTCGCGAGACAGCGTACAAGAGTTGGAACGCCTCATGACAACTACGCCCGACCTGCAATCGCTCGGCGCCCACGGCGACATCGTCATCGTCGGCGGCGGTCTCGCCGGCCTGTTCTGCGCGCTGAAACTGGCGCCGCGTCCTGTGACGGTGATCAGCGCCGCGCCGCTCGGCGAAGGCGCCTCCACCGCCTGGGCGCAGGGCGGCATCGCCGCCGCGGTCGGCGAAGGCGACACCGCGGAGTCGCACGCGGCCGACACCATCGCGGTCGGCGCCGGCCTCGTCGATGAAGACGTTGCGTTCGCTTTGGCGCGCGAAGCCTCCGCGCGCATCCACGATCTGCTCGGCTACGGCGTGCCGTTCGACCGCGACCTCGAAGGCCGCCTCGCGGTGGCGCGCGAAGCCGCGCATTCGGCGCGGCGCATCGTCCATGTCCGCGGCGACATGGCCG
>NZ_BADD01000115.1 GCF_000333455.1 Rhodopseudomonas sp. B29 | reverse complement strand
GCCCCATGAAGCCAGACACGGTGAAGTCCGGCTCGAGTTGAATGAGTCGCTGGGCGGCCTCCCGAGCGCGCGTGGGCTCACCGATCTGGATCAGCGCGACGATCAACACGCGAAGCGCCACGGTGAAGCGGCGGTTCTGCGCCAACGCGCGCTCGGCCCAGGTCACAGCCTCCTTGAACCGACGATCGGCGATCTCGCAGATCGCCAGGGCGCCGAAGGCGAACCAGCCCTGTGGATCGCGCGGGTTGATGCGGAGTGCGCGATCGATCAGCACGCGCCCGACCTGCTGATCACCACGCATGGTTTCGATCCAGCCGCTGAGCGCCAGCGCGGTCGCCGAGTTCGGATTGATGCTGAGCGAGCGGGCGAACAGCTCGCGCGCCGGCTCTGGATCATCGGCCATGTTCCAGATCGCGAACGCCGCCATCCACAACACCTGCGGATCGGACGGCGCGAGTTCGGCTGCACGCCAGGCACGCGCAACCGCCTGGGCGGAGTGATCGCCAGCCGGAGTGATCCAGCCTTGGAAGTGGCGTAGCGCCTGGCAGTAGGCCGAGGCCGCCAACGCGCTCGGATAGTCCGGATTGAGCGCGAGTGCGTCGTCAAGGCAGCGGAGAGCTTCGATAAGACTCTCCGGTGTGAACTGATTGCGCAGGCTGGAGGCGCGTAGCAGCATGTCATAGGAATCGAGTTGAGCAGGCGCGCTCACGTGCAGCCGCCGCGCTTCGGCCAAATGTAGCGTCGGCTCGATGGCGGCGACGACGCACTCGGTGATGCGATCCTGTAGTGTGAATACGTCGCCGAGCTCGCCGTCGAAGCGATCCGCCCATAGATGAGCGCCGGACTCGGCGTCGACGAGCTGGCCGGTGATGCGCAATTGCTCGCCGCCGCGGCGCACGCTGCCTTCGAGCACGTAGCCGACGCCGAGTTCGCGGCCGACGGTGCGCACGTCGACGGCACGGCCCCTGTAGGCGAACGACGAATTGCGGGCGATCACCACGAGGCCGCTACAGCGCGACAGCGCCGTGATGATGTCTTCGACGATGCCGTCGGCGAAGTAATCCTGCTCGGCGTCGCCGCTCATATTGGCGAACGGCAGCACCGCGATCGACGGCCCCTCGAACCGCGGCAGCGTTTCGGCAATTGGCTCCGGCGCAGCCTCGGCCTGCTCGCGCACCTCGCCGACAAAGCGAAAGCCGCGGCGCGCGATGGTGCGGATCAGCTTCTGCTCGTCGCCATTGTCGCCGATCGCAGCGCGCGCGGCGCTGATCCGACTGCTGAGCGTCGCCTCCGAGACGATGCGGCCGTTCCACACCTTGGCCAGCATGTCGTCGCGGCTGACGATTCGATCGCGCGACGCGATCAGCAGTTCGAGCAGATCGAACACCTGCGGCTCGGTCGCCACGATCTGCTCACCGCAGCGCAGTTCACGCTTGCCGCTGTCGAGCACGAAGTTGTTGAAATGATAGAGCAATGCGTTGCGCTGCCGGCCGCCTTGTTCAGAGTGATGACGCTAACACAGTGGCCCTGCGGCAAAAACCAGCTTCTCTCAAGGAAAAATCCAGACGCTCTCCAAGCGGCGGGTGACGGCGCCCGGCATGTTGGCCGCCAAGCCAATCAGGAGAACGCCATGTCCGCCGACATCAACTCGCCATCGACATCCCGCCGCCGCTTCTTCGGCATCGCGCTCGGAACTCTGGCCGCGGCTCAGTTCGTCAAGCTGCCGCTCGCCCGGGCCGCAACCGCGGCTCCACAGCCGGCAGGCACGCCGGCGCCGACTTCATTTCCGGCGCTTCGGCAGATCGACGCCGGCCCGCTATCGATCGGCTACGCCGAACTCGGCCCCAGCGATGGTCCAGCCGTGGTGCTGTTCCATGGCTGGCCCTACGACATTCACAGCTACGTCGAGGTGGCGCCACTGCTCGCTGCACGCGGCCATCGAGTGATCGTGCCCTATCTGCGTGGCTACGGTACGACTCGCTTCCGCTCCAACGAGACAATGCGCAGCGGCCAGCCGTCGGCGGTCGCGGCCGATATCGTCGCGCTGATGGATGCGCTGAAGATCGAGCGCGCGACGCTCGCCGGCTATGATTGGGGCGCCCGCACGGCCAACATCGTCGCGGCGCTGTGGCCGCAGCGCTGCAAGGCGATGGTGTCGGTCAGCGGCTATCTGATCGGCAGCCAGGAGGCGGGCCGCATGCCGCTGCCGCCGCAGGCCGAGCTGCAATGGTGGTATCAGTTCTACTTCGCCACCGAGCGTGGCCGGCTCGGCTACGACAAGTATCGGCACGATTTCGCCAAGCTGATCTGGCACATCGCCTCGCCGGATTGGCACTTCGACGACGTGACCTTTGATCGCAGCGCCGCGGCGTTCGACAATCCCGATCACGTCGAAGTGGTGATCCATAATTATCGCTGGCGGCTCGGCCTCGCCGCGGGCGATCCGCAATACGATGCGCTGGAAGCCAGGCTCGCGACCACGCCGAGCATCGGCGTTCCGACCATCACGATGGAAGGCGACGCCAACGGCGCGCCGCATCCGGAGCCCGCGACCTATGCGAAGAAATTCACGGGCCCCTACGCGCACCGCCTGATCAGCGGCGGCATCGGCCACAATTTGCCGCAGGAAGCGCCACAAGCCTTCGCGCAGGCGGTGATCGACGTCGGCCGATTGTAAGCCGCGCCGCCACGGCGGTTTGAACTTGGGCGGGCCGAATTGACACCTACCCAGTTGCAACACACCGTGGCGACGACTCGGCCGATGCCGGGGCGTGCTTTTGCCGGCTGGTCGCGGCCGGAATAGGATCGATCTTGGACGTTTTGGCGCTGATCGCGGCGATCGCCGCGCTGATTATCATCCGCAAGCTGCAGAATCGCGTGAACGAACTGCGCACGCGGATCGATGCGCTCGAGGCCGGACGGCCGGTCGTGCACGCGGCAGCGCCAGCGGCCGCACCCGGCACAGCGCGAACCGAAGCGCCGCTTGCGCCCGCCGAGGCGGCTCCGGGGCCCGAGCCGGCCGACGCATCGCCTTGGCAGGCCGCACCGCCGTCGCAAGCGGCTCGTCCGGAAGAATTATCGCCGGCCCTCGCCGCGGCTCCGTCGCTCGCCCCGCCGCCCGAGGCACCGGCGGCCCGGCCCGGCTTCGAAGAACGCATCGGCACTCGCTGGGTGGTCTGGGTGGGCGGACTGACGCTGGCGCTCGGCGGCTTTTTCATGGTGCGCTACTCGATCGAGCAGGGACTGATCGGGCCCGGCGTGCGCGTGCTGCTCGGCGGGCTCTTCGCGCTGGGATTGTTAGTTGCCGGTGAAGTCACGCGGCGCAAGGAAAGCATCACGCAAATCAGCGCGCTGCCGATCGCCAACATCCCGGCGATCCTGACAGCTGCCGGCACCGCAGTCGCCTTCGCCACCGTCTACGCGGCCTACGCGCTTTATAACTTCCTCGTGCCGGCCACTGCCTTCATCCTGCTCGGCCTCGTCGCGCTCGGCACGCTGGCCGCCGCGCTGCTGCACGGACCCGCGCTCGCCGGCCTCGGCGTCGTTGCCGCATTCGCCACGCCGCTGCTGGTCTCGTCCGCCGAGCCGAACTACTGGGCGCTCTATGTCTACCTCGTCGTCGTGACGGCGGCAGCCTTCGGCCTTGCCCGCATTCGGCTATGGCGCTGGCTGGCCGTCACTACGATCGTGCTGGCGTTCCTCTGGACGCTGGCCGGCCTTGCCGGCGCGTCGCTAGCGCCACTCGCCTTCCACGTCATCGCCGGCTTCGCGCTCGCCGCGGTGCTGGTGGTGTGCAACTTCCTGTTCGGCCCGTCGCTCGACGACGGCCGGATCGAGCCGGTGTCGTCGGCCTCGCTCAGCGCCGTGCTGCTGGCGACCGCCTTCATCGTCGTCGGCGAAGGTCATTCGGACGCAGCCATGATCGTCTTCGCGGTGCTGATCGCCGCGACGCTCGGCGTGGCTTGGCGTTCCGCAGCAGCCGCCGCAGCGGTCGGCGTCGCTTCCGTGCTGGTCGGCCTCGTGTTCCTGTCGTGGGTCGTGCAGAGTAATCCCGAAATCCTTGTCGTCCCCGGCGGTGCGCTGCCCGGCATCGGCGGCAATCCGCTCGCCGGATCGGTGACGGCTCACCTCGTCGTCGCAGCACTGTTCGCGATCGGCTTCGCCGGCGGCGGGATGGCGGCGCAGGGCCGGTCGCCGAGCGCCGCAGTGCCCGTGGTGTGGGCGGCAGCCGGCGTGTTCACTCCGCTGGCCCTGCTGGTCGCGCTCTACGCGCGTATCGCGCATCTCGATCGGTCGATCCCGTTCGCCATTGTGGCCGTGCTGCTCGCAGCTGCGTTCGCGGCGGCCACCGAGGTGTTGACGAAGCGCGAGCACCGCCCGGGGCTGGCGATCTCGATCGCCTTGTTTGCAACCGGCACGCTCGCCGCCTTGGCGCTGGCGCTGACGTTTGCGCTGGAGAAAGGCTGGCTCACCATCGCGCTGGCGCTGATGAGCGCGGGCACCGCCTGGATCTCGCTGCAGCGGCCGATTCCATTTCTGCGTTGGCTCGCAGCAATTCTGGCCGGCATCGTGGTGGTGCGGATCGGCATGGAGCCGCGCATCGTCGGCGATGCGATCGGCACCACGCCGATCTTCAACTGGCTGCTGTGGGGCTACGGCGTGCCGGCGGCGTCGTTCTGGCTCGGCAGTATCTGGCTGCGCCGGCGCGGTGACGACGTGCCGCTCCGCAGCGTCGAGTCCGCCGCTATCCTGTTCACCGTGCTGCTGGCCTTCCTTGAGATCCGCCACGCCGTGAACGGCGGCGACGTCTACCGCGACAACGCCGGGCTGACCGAGGTCGCGCTGCAGGTCTGTGTCGCGCTGGCGATGTCGATCGGGCTCGAGCGGCTGCGCCGCCGCAGCCACAGCATCGTCCACAATATCGCAGCGGTGCTGCTCGCGGTGTTCGCTGTGCTTGCCAGCCTCCTCGGCTTGCTGCTGCTCGACAACCCGCTGTTCTGGCGAATTCAGATCGACGGCGTGGTGCTGAACCAGCTGCTGCTCGGCTACGCCGCCCCAGCGTTTCTTGCGCTACTACTGTCCTACGCGGTCGCGGGTCTGCGCCGCCCGTTCTACGCCAACAGTCTCGCCGCGTTCGCGCTGCTGATGGGGCTGGCTTACGTCTCGCTGGAAATCCGGCGACTGTATCAAGGCCCGGTTCTGTCGGTCGGCGACACCAGCGACGCCGAACAATACACCTACTCGTTGGCCTGGCTCGGTTGCGGCGTGCTCCTGCTCGGCGCCGGCCTGCTGTTCGACTCCCAGCGCGCCCGCCTCGCCTCCGCGGTGGTGATCGGCCTCACCATCTGCAAGGCGTTCCTGATCGACATGTCGACGCTGACCGGCGTGTACCGCGCGCTGTCGTTCATGGGCCTCGGCGTAGTGCTGGTGGCGATCGGCTGGCTGTATCAGCGCATCCTGTTCCGGACGCGCCCCGCTGCGGGCGACTGCGCCATTGCAGCCGCCGCCGACGGAGTCGTCGTCGAATCGACCGAGTGACGACTGACTCAGCCGGCGGTCGAGGGCTCGGTTGAAGCCGCAAGAGCGATCTTGACGCGCCTGTTGCGGCGTCCCTTCTTCTCGACGCTGGTTACAGCGACGCCTGCAATCTCGCCGGTCGATTCCACATGCGTGCCGCCGCACGGCTGCCGGTCGATGTCGCCGATGCTCACCAGTCGAAGCTGCCTTCCAGTCTGCGGCGGCGCAGCCTGAACTGTTCGCACCAGCGACGGCATGGCCGACATCTCGTCGGCGCTCAGGTGCTGAATCTCGACCGGCAGATCGTTGCCGACCAGCGCATTGAGGCGGTCCGTCAATAGCTGGCGATCGAGCGGTGCCTCGATATCGAAATCGAGGCGCGCATAATCGGGATAGATCGCGCATCCCGTCACCGGCGCATCGACGAGATTGCACAACAGGTGCAGAGCGGTGTGGAGACGCATCAGCCGGTATCGCCTCTCCCAATCGATCCGGGCCAGCACCTTGGCGCCGATCAGGCTCCGGTCAGGCGGCGTCGCCAGGACATGAGCAATCCGGAGACGGCCGGGGATATATTGTGTATCGGCGACGCGCAGCGGCTCACCGCCGTCCAGGAGCAACTCGCCGATATCACCCGGCTGGCCGCCACTCTCCGCATAGAAGATCGTCTTCTCGAGACACACGCTAGTATCGGACTGGTCGACGATCGTCGTCTCCAGTTCCCGGACGTAAGCGTCGATTTCGAAGAGTTTGATCGTGGAAACGACAGTCATGGCGCCTCGGTTCCGGACGGCAGGCAAGTGCAGTCTGGTGATCGCACGATCGACCTCATTTCTGGCCGAGTTTCGCGACGTAGAGCCCGGTTAGACAGACGGCAGCGCCGAGCAGTTCAATGCGACCGAGGCTCTCGCCGAACAGCATCCAGGCGTACAGCGCCGCCACGATCGGCTGCATCAACACCAGCACCGAAGACAGGCTAGCGGGAATGTAGCGCAGGCACGCGGCAAGCAGTCCCTGTCCGCCGAGATGCGCAATCAGCGCCAATCCAAACAGCGGCCAGAGCTCGAGCAGGGAGACGGGAAACAGGCGGCTTTCGAAGACCAACGCCAGCGGAACCAGCACCGACAGCGTGCCGAAGCTCGTCAGATACATGATCCGGCCGGAGGCGATCGAGCGTCGTAAGCCGCTCACGAGCAGCAAATAGGATCCGTAAAACAGCGCCGTCATCAGGGCCAGCGCGTCGCCGAACAACGACCCACTGCCGGCAGCGAACTTGGGCGACAGCAGAATGGTGACTCCGCAAAGAGCGACCACGAACCCGGCAACGAATAGGCGGGTCATGGTCTCGCGATACACCAGCCACGCGACGGGCACGACAACGAACGGAACCAGATTGGCAAGGAGATTGGCATTCGCCACGCTCGTGTAGTGGAAGGAGACGTTCCAGAGCGCCAAATCGAAACCGAGGCAGGCACCCGCCAGCCACAGCAGCCCTAGCTGGTTGGCGCCGAGTGCCGGCTCCGGAGCGTGGTCACCGCGCCGTTCCAGCGTCTGCCAGACATAGGCGAACGGGAGCGCGAGGCCGATACGCCACGCGCCGGTCGCGATCGGATCAAGAGCACTCAGCTTGACGAATATGCCGCCGGTCGCGAGGCAGCAAACCGCCACGACGACCCCGGCGAAGGCAAGTGCGAGACGCGGTCTCGTTGCCTCGATCCGAATGCTGGTGATGGTCGCAGAAGCGGCTTCGAATAACGTCATGGGTCAGCCATCGGGTTGAGTTGAATCGGGGCGGCAGAGGTCGCGGCCACCGGCTCCTTGCATTGGGCAAACGACGGCCGTGCTCTGGCGATGTCGCGCACAGTGCGGCCACCGCCGGAGATGCAATCGCTCCGGATATCGTCGTGCTCAGATCGTTGGTGTCAGAGGCGGCTTAGACGCAGGACTACCCGCGAGCACAGCTCGAACGCGACACGTCGTTCGTCGGAACACGGCCGGGGTGTTACCATGCGACCTCCTGCTCATCGGCTCGCACCACGCGTTCCTCTTGGCCGAACTAACAACACGACCAGAGGTTGATTTGCATCATCTGCAGACGCATTGTGCGGGTCAATCAAAACATTGTCT
>NZ_BADD01000116.1 GCF_000333455.1 Rhodopseudomonas sp. B29 | reverse complement strand
ATCCTGCGCAGCGCGACAATTTCCGCCGCGCCTTCGACGATTTCGATCCGGCCAAGATCGCGCGCTACAACGACAAGAAAATCCACGCGCTGATGAACGACGTCGGCATCGTCCGCAACCGCGCCAAGATCGAAGGCGCCATCGGCAGCGCCAAGGCCTGGCTCACGATCCAGGAGGAAGGCCCGGGCTTCTCCAAGCTGCTGTGGGACTTCATGGGCGGCACGCCGAAGGTCAACCATTTCAAGACCACCGCCGGCGTGCCGGCCTCGACGCCGCTGTCGGTGAAAATCTCCAAGGAACTGGCCGGGCGCGGCTTCAAGTTCGTCGGGCCGACCATCGTCTACGCCTTCATGCAGGCAGTCGGCATGGTCAACGATCATCTGGTCGATTGCCATTGCCACGCGACCTGCGGGCAGATGAAAAAGCCGGCAAGGCGCAAGATCACCGCACCGCGCGCCGGCACAAAAGCTTAGCGCGGCTCGGGGAATCGCGGGATAAGTCCGGCGATCGATCTAAAGCCGGGCAAACCGCCGATGACTTCCGCCACCCCCAAGCCGAACACCGCATCCAACCGCGTCTGGCAGCGCATGCTGTCCGGGCGGCGGCTCGATCTGCTCGATCCTTCGCCGCTCGATGTCGAATTCGCCGATATCGCCCACGGCCTGGCGCGGGTGGCGCGGTGGAACGGGCAGACCTCGGGCGCGCACATCTTCTCGGTGGCGCAGCACACGCTGTTGGTCGAGGCGGTGATGCGCGAGAAGAACCCGCGGATCGACGACCGGCTGCGGCTCGCCGCGCTGTTGCACGATGCCCCCGAATACGTCATCGGCGACATGATCTCGCCGTTCAAGGCGGTGATCGGCGAATCCTACAAGGGCGTCGAGCGGCGCCTGCTGTCGGCGATTCATCTGCGCTTCGGCCTGCCGGCCGAACTGGACGACGCGATCGAACGCCAGATCAAAGCCGCCGATCGCGGCGCCGCTTACCTCGAAGCGACATTTCTGGCCGGCTTCACCAAAGCGGAAGCCAAGCGCCTGTTCGGCAACGATCCCGGGCTGCCGGCGCCGGTGGAGCACGACTATCTGACGCCATGGCCGGCCGGAAAGGCCGAGAAGCGTCTGCTGGCGCGGTTCAAGGCGCTGCACGGTTGAGCCTGCGGCCTTATCGCTTTCGCGTCCGGCCGGGCACGACTAAACTGGCCACATCAACCTGGAACCGCCGATGATTCACGTGTGCTCGCTCGCAGCCCTGCATCCCACGGTGGCGGCGACCGGCGCCAGCCACGTCCTGTCGGTGATGGCCAATGTCGGCCAGGTGCGACGGCCGGAGTCCGTGGCCGAGGCCAATCACCTGCGCATCTCGATGGACGACATCACCGAGCCGCTCGACGGCTTCGTCGCACCCAACGATACGCATATCACCGAACTGCTCGCCTTCGTGCGTGGCTGGGATCGCGCCGCGCCGCTGGTCGTGCATTGCTACGCCGGCATCAGCCGCTCGACCGCGAGCGCGTTCGCGGCCGCGTGCGCGCTCAACCCGCAGCGCGACGAGCTGACGATCGCGCGCGCGATCCGCGACGCCTCGCCGAGCGCATTTCCCAACCGGCTGATCGTCACCCTGGCCGATCGTGCGCTCGGCCGCGACGGCCGCATGGTGCGGGCGCTGGATGCTATAGGCCCCGGCAACCAGAGCATCGAAGGCATGCCGTTCCGCGTCGATCTCGAGTGACGGACGCGCAGCGCATGACCGAGCGGCATCCGAACGGCGACACGCCTCACATCCCGATCGAGATCGGCCTCACCGCCGCCATCGTGGCGATCGAGGACAACGAACCGCTGATCCTCACCGCCGGCAGCGACAGCGGCAATCTGACCGGCCTGCCCTATGGCCCGTTCGACGCGATCTCGCATCGGACGCTGGAGATCGGCCTGCGCGCCTGGGTGGAGGAGCAGACCGGACTGCGGCTCGGCTATGTCGAGCAGCTCTACACATTCGGCGACCGCGGCCGCCATGCGCGGCTGGGCGACACCGAGGTACACGTCGCCTCGATCGGCTATCTGGCGCTGACCCGCGCGGCCGACACGCTCAGCTCGGCGCCGGGCGCCCGCTTCGAGCCGTGGTACCGGTTCTTCCCCTGGGAGGATTGGCGGCAGGCGCGGCCGGCGATCATCGAGCGCGACATCCTGCCCGAACTCGCCGCCTGGGCGTCCGAAGCCGAGCAGCCCGACATGGCTCGCGCGCTGGCGCGCAAGGATCGCGTGCGGCTGTTCTTCGGCACCGACGGCGCGCACTGGGACGAAGAGCGCGTGCTCGATCGCTACGAACTGCTCTACGAGGCCGGCCTGATCGAGGAAGCACGCCGCGACGGGCGGCCGGCAGCGCTGGTGCGCACCAAGCTGCCGTCGCTCGGCGTCGCGATGCGGTTCGATCATCGCCGCATCCTCGCCACAGCGATCGCGCGGCTGCGCGCCAAGTTGAAGTACCGGCCGGTGGTGTTTGAACTTCTGCCCGGCGAATTCACACTCACCGATCTGCAGCATACCGTGGAAGCGATCTCGGGCCGGCACCTGCACAAGCAGAATTTCCGCCGGCTGGTCGAGGCCGGCGCGCTGGTCGAACCGACCGGCGACGTCTCGACACGAACAGGCGGCCGCCCGGCAGCCCTGTTCCGCTTCCGCCGCGAAGTGCTGCAGGAGCGCCCGGCGCCGGGGCTGCGGGTCCGCGGCCGGCGGTGAGCGCTCCTGCTTCCAACAGAATCACTTCCGTCATCCTGAGGTGCCCGCGGGGACGCGCGCAGCGCGGCGCTGCGGGCCTCGAAGGATGAGCCACGAGCACCTTTGGCCGCATCCTTCGAGGCGCGCTACGCGCGCACCTCAGGATGACGACTCATCACATGTGAAGGTCGCGTTGATTCAA
>NZ_BADD01000117.1 GCF_000333455.1 Rhodopseudomonas sp. B29 | reverse complement strand
TTTGGATATTGGTGGCCATGGAGATGCTCGTGCCAAACCGCTCGATCTCAGCATTTCTCTCCCGGAAGAGAACCTCCGCGAGTTTGGGGTCGGAGGTGCCAAGCGAAAATTTGATTTCGCGTTTACCCCCATAAACTCGACAAGGTTGGCCGGCACTCGCCGCCTGAACCACCAATTTTCGCTACGGGGATTCTTCCAAGGACTCTGAATTTTAAAGGCCATTTGTGTCCACTTTCGTGTATCACTTGGCGCTTGCAGAAAGCCTTAATTCGTCTAGTGAATTTGAATCACTCGGGTTTTTGGAAGCCCTGGCGGAGAGAGTGGGATTCGAACCCACGGTACGGTTTCCCGCACACACGCTTTCCAAGCGTGCGCCTTAAGCCACTCGGCCATCTCTCCGGCGGCCTGTTCATGACCGCGCCGCGGGGATTTGGCAAGGGATCGGCGCCCTGGCCGGGGATTTTTGGCTAAGGTATTGTGGATTCGGCACATTCGGCGCGGCCGGAGAGCCCGCCCAAGGGCAGAGAAGCGACTACAATCCGCCGAATGCCCCCGCTTAGTGCAGCATTGTCCCGTCGTTGGCCTTGAGGACGCGCGGCGACCAGCTGCCGCTGGAGACCGCGATGGTGGCGCCGCTGCCGGCTGCGGCGGGGCGACTGCGGCCGTTGCCGGCGTGGGCCTTTTCCAGGGCCGCGATGAAGTCGGCGAACCACGCCTGGACGCCGCCGCTTCGCAGCTTGGCCATCATGGCTTCCCAGCGCATCCGTCGTTCGACCAGCGGCATCGCCAGCGCAGTGGCGATGGCTCCGGCCATGCCGTCGAGGTCGTGCGGATTGACGAGCAGCGCGGTGTCGAGCTCGCTGGCGGCGCCGGCATATTTGGACAGCACCAGCACGCCGGGATCCTCGGGATTCTGTGCAGCGACATATTCCTTGGCGACCAGATTCATGCCGTCGCGCAGCGGCGTCACCAGTCCGACCTGAGCGGTGCGATAGAGGCCGGCCAGCACCGCTTGGCGATAGCCCTTGTTGAGATAGCGGATCGGGGTCCAGTCGACTTCACCGTGGCGGCCGTTGACGTCGCTGACCAGCTTGGCGAGTTCGCCCTGCAGATTGCCGTAGGCCTCGATCGCGCCGCGCGACAGAGTGGCGATCTGCAGAAGCGACACGCTTCGCTTGAGCGCCGGGCGGTCGGTCAGCATGTGATCGAAGGCGTTGACGCGATTGATCAGGCCCTTGGAATAATCGAGCCGGTCGACACCGATCACCAGCTTCTCGCCGTGAAGGCTGCGGCGCAGCCGTGACACTTCCGGATGTGCCAGCGCCTTCTGGGCCTGATGCGCGAATAGATCGGCCTCGATGCCGATCGGGAACACCGCGCAGCGGGCGGTGCCGTGCGCAGTGGCAACGACACCGTTGCAAACCTGACGGCCGAGCTCGGTGCGGACGTAGTTGAGAAAGTTGGCGCGGTCCTGTTCGGTCTGAAACCCGATCAGATCGTAGGCCAGCATCGCCTCGATCAGCTCGCGATGATGCGGCACGCCGGCGATGACCGAGGACGCCGGCCACGGCGTATGCAGGAAGAAGCCGATCGGCTGATCGACGCCGAGACTGCGTAGTTCGGCGCCGAGCGCGAGGAAGTGATAGTCCTGGATCCAGAACGTCGTCGCCGGCTTGCGAAACCGCAGCAGCGCACGCGCCATGAAGCGGTTGACTTCGCGATACGAGCGATAATCGTCGTGAGTGACCCGGATCAGATCGGCGCGCGAATGCAGCGCAGGCCACAGGGCCGAATTGGCATAGCCTTCGTAGTAACCTTCATAGTGCGCCGCCGGCAGATCCAGCATCGCCAGCGCGCCAGCGCCGAGCGGCTCGACATCCGCGAACGGCTCCCGACCGGATTCTTCCCGTAGCCGCCCCGAGGAACCGACCCAGATCGCGCCGGATTTTTCCACGACTGGCAGCAGCGCCGCCGCCAATCCGCCCGTCATCGGCTCATTGGCCGACGCACGCGCCACCCGGTTGGATACGACAACGAGGTCCACGATCCCCTCCGGCTCCCGAATACGACTGACGTTGGCCGATTAACAATTGTTCATCGACTTCGTTCCTTTCTGTCGTCAGAGACTTGGTACGTCCTGCACATTGCGGACATAACGTCAGGAAACGCCGGCCCGATCGACCAGTTTTCCGAGCCATTCGCGCACTTCACGCGGTTCCTGGAACTGGCCTGCCACAAATTCGCTCTCGCGTGCGACGGCGTACGCAAGGCCTTCAAGTTCCGGCATGATCGCGAAAACGGTTTCATCGGTGACGTCGTCGCCGATGAAAACAGGCTTACGGCCGCAGAATGGCGCGTGGGTCATGAGTTCCTTGACACCGCTCGCCTTGGTGAAGCCTGAGTGCTTGATCTCGCACACGGCTTTGCCCGGCATCACTTCGAGGGGCGCATCCGGGTTCTCAGCACGAATGGCTGCGACCGACTCGTAGATCGCGCGCTCGGCATGCGGTGCTAAGCGATAGTGCAGCGCCAGTGAGTAGCCTTTGTCCTCGAGCAGAATGCCTGGGCTGATGCGTGCGATAGCAGCCAGACGACTCTTCAATTCCGGATCGAGCGGCGGGGCGTGCGTCGCGACGGCGTCACTATCGGGAGACAACCGCATCTCGGCGCCATGGCCGCCGACCGCAGGGAGCCGCAGCGGGGCGAAGATCAGGTCGATATCGTTGATGGAGCGGCCGCTGACCAGCGCCAACGCGCCCGAGGTTCGCTGGTAAAGCGCTCGCAGCGTCCGCTCGAGCTCCGGCGGCACCCAGACCTCACGCGGCGTCGGCGCAAAATCGAGCAGCGTACCGTCGATGTCGAGCAGCATCGCAGAGGCGCTCAGGTCGACGGCATCGGGAGACGGCGGCTGGGAACGCGGCGAAGGCGCCGCGGTTTCGGCGGCGGATGGCGAATTCATCTGATCTCCTCGGCTGCAGGCAAAAGCTCCGCTCGCCGGGCCGAGGCCGCGACCGCGTTGCTCGCGAAGGCGGATTGCCGCACCAACAGTCTGCGCCGGTGCAGGTTCCAGCCCAACCGGTAAATGAGGCGAGGATCAGGCGGCGCGGATATTGGCCATGAAACGGTCGAGTTCGCTGCGCAGCCGCGCGCTCTCGGACGACAGGCTGCGGGCCGATTGCAGCACCTGCTCGGAGGCCGTGCCGGTGTCGGCAGCGCCGCGGTTGACCGCCAGGATGTTACCAGCGACCTGCTCGGTGCCATGGGCGACGCTCTGCACGCTGCCGGCGATCTCGCGGGTGGCGGCGCCCTGCTGTGCCACCGCGCTGGCGATCGACGCCGAAATGGTCGATATCTCCGTGATCGTGTCGCCGATCGACTTGATCGCCGCCACCGAGTCGCGAGTAGCCTGCTGCATCTCGGCGACCTGGGTGGAGATATCTTCGGTGGCCTTGGCGGTCTGTGTCGCCAGCGACTTCACTTCGGCGGCGACGACAGCAAAGCCGCGGCCGGCGTCGCCGGCGCGCGCGGCTTCGATCGTGGCATTGAGCGCCAGCAGATTGGTTTGCTCGGCAATGGCGTTGATCAATTGCACCACCGCGCCGATCTGATCGGCGGCCTGCGTGAGCTTGCCGATACGGCCGTCGGTCTGATGCGCCTGCTCGACCGCGCCAGCTGCGATGCTGCTCGACTGGCCGACCTGGCGGCCGATCTCGCCGACCGACGCCGATAATTCCTCCGTCGCAGTCGCCACCGACTGCACATTGGCCGAAGCCTGGCGCGACGCTTCGGCGGCAGCTCCGGACAAAGTCTGGGTGCTCTCGGCGGTGCTGGTCAGACTGTCGGCAGCGCGCGCGAGTTGCTCGGCGGCTTCGGAAACGTGCGCCACGATCGCGCCGACGGCAGATTCGAATTCATCGGCGATGCCGATCAGCTCGGCACGGCGGGCCTCGCGCGACGCCGCTGCACCTTGTTCACGCGCTTCCGCGTCCTGCGCCGCCTTGCGGGCAGCCTCGACCTTGAAGGCCTCGACCGCCGCCGCCATTTCGCCGATCTCGTCGCGGCGGCCGAGCCCGGGCAGCACGACCTCGAAATCGCCGCCGGCGAGCCGGCGCATGGCCGCACACATCGTCTGCATCGGCCGCGAGATGCCGCGGCCGAGCAGCACTGCCAGGACCGCGCCTAACAGGAAGCCGCCGACGCCGAGCATGGCGACCAGCCGCTCGGTCGCCGCGATGGTGCGGTCGGACTCGTGCTCGAGCCGCTGCTGACTGGCGACGAAATCGGCCTTCATGGCATTCGAATCCGCCGCTATCGTCTGCTCGCCCTGCAACATCCGGCCGGCGCGGTCGTCGATCTCCTTGGCGTTGTCGACCAGCTTGGTCAGCGCCTGCGTGTAGTCGGCCAAAAGCCCGTTGATCTCCTTCAGCCGCTCCTTGATATCGGCGTCGTCAGCGGCGATGGCGCGCAGCGAATTTTCGACGAATTTGAGCCGCGCCAGCGCGCTGGCGGCGACGCTGCGATCGAAATTGATGACGAAGGTGCTGACCAGCGTCGTCGCCGCCAAGAATTGCCCCGACACCTGCTTGGCACCCAACTGAACCGCCGGCAGATTGTTCTCACCCGCCTCGCTGGCGAGATCCTCGATCTTGTAGCGCAGGCTGTTGCCACCGCGCACCAGCCGGTTCTGCACCAGGAGCGCGCTGTCGTTCTTCAGCGACTGAATGTCGGCGAAGACGCCGGCGAGACGATCGAATTCCCCGGACAGCCGAGCGATCCGATCGCGTTGCTGCGGATCGTCAGCCGATTGTAGCGACCGATTGATCGCCGACTTCAGCGCTTGCTGCGCTGCGATAGCAGCCTTGGCGTCGTCATCCTTGCCGGTGACGATATAGAATCGGGCCCTGGCACGGTATGCGGTCAGCGCCGAATCAATGTCGCGGGCGAGGTCGGACTGCCGCACCGCATCACGATAGCCGACCGCGACGCCCGAGACCTGCTCGAAGCCGAGATAGGCCAGCCCCATGCTGACGGCGGTGATACCGAGAACGACCGCAAAGCCGAGCGTCACCTTGCCGCGAAAGCGCAACGCAGGAAGCGCCGCGGACCATCCCCCAGGACCCGGTCGGTTCGTATCAGTCACTTGAATGCACCCCGTACCGCTACGGGCATACATCCCCGCGCCACTGCACAGAATAGCGGCGGATTATCTAAGACCGCGTAAACCACGTCCATCACACGCACCTCGCGTGATTACGGTGAAGCGGCGGCATTGGAGGCTCGCGGCGAGTCACCAAAACGTCATCAACTTCGCGCCGACATCGCGTGAAAAATCCCAGTTGCAAAGTCGGCACGGCCTGCGTCTAATTAGAATAATGAAAAATTCACTGGGAGGACTACCGCGTGTCCAAGGTCTCACTGACAATCAACGGCAAGCAGGTCACCGCCGAGGTCGAGGATCGCACCCTCCTCGTCAACCTGCTGCGTGACCATCTCAATCTGACCGGCACCCATGTCGGCTGCGATACCAGCCAATGCGGCTGCTGCGTGGTGCACATCGACGGTCGCGCCGTGAAGTCCTGCACCACCCTGGTCGGCCAGGTCGACGGCGCCAACATCACCACGATCGAAGGCATCTCCAAGGGCGACGAACTGCACCCGATGCAGGCGGCTTTCCGCGACAATCACGGCCTGCAGTGCGGCTATTGCACGCCCGGCATGATCATGTCGGCGATCGACATCGTGCATCGCTACGGCGGCAACCTCGACGAAGAAACGGTGCGGCACGAGCTCGAAGGCAATATCTGCCGCTGCACCGGCTATCATAACATCGTCAAGTCGGTGCTCGACGCCGCCTCCAAGATGAAGATGGCCGAAGCTGCGGAATAAGGCCGCCGAGTAACCCCGCCGCGCCGCGGCCTCGCCTAACAAGCCGATCATCGCATCGAAAACAGCGACTACGGGCTGCCGATCACCATCGGCGCGGCTCGATCAGTCCACAGGGAGAACACCATGGGCATCGAAGGAATCGGCGCGCGAATTGCGCGTAAGGAGGACCGCCGCTTCATCACCGGCCGCGGTCGCTATGTCGACGACATCAAAATGCCGGGCATGAGCTACGCGCATTTCGTGCGCAGCCCCCACGCCCACGCCAAGGTCAAGAGCATCGACGTGTCCGCCGCCAAGGCGATGCCGGGCGTGATCGACGTGCTCACCGGACAGCAGATCGTCGACGACAAGGTCGGCAATCTGATCTGCGGCTGGGCGATCCACTCCAAGGACGGCTCGGCCATGAAGATGGGCGCGTGGCCGGCGATGGCGCCGGAGACCGTGCGCTTCGTCGGCCAGGCGGTCGCCGTCGTGATCGCCGAGAGCAAGAACCTCGCCCGCGATGCCGCCGAAGCCGTCGTGGTCGACTACGAAGAGCTGCCGGCCGTCGCCAACATCAAGGCGGCGATCGCCGACGGCGCGCCGCAGCTGCATCCCGAAGCGCCCGGCAACATCGTCTACGACTGGGAGATCGGTGACCAGAAGGCGACCGACGAAGCCTTCAGCAAGGCCGCCAACGTCGTGACGTTCGAACTCACCAACAACCGCCTGGTGCCGAACGCCATGGAGCCGCGCGCCGCGCTGGCGAACTACGATCCGGCCGAAGAGCACTTCACCCTCTACACCACCTCGCAAAATCCGCATGTCGCCCGGCTCGTTTTGTCGGCGTTCTACAACATCGCGCCCGAGCACAAGCTGCGCGTGGTGGCGCCTGATGTCGGCGGCGGCTTCGGCTCCAAGATCTTCATCTATCCCGAAGAGATGGTGGCGCTGTGGGCCTCCAAGCGCACCGGCCGCCCCGGTGAGTGGACCGGCGACCGCTCCGAAGCTTTCGTCACGATGCGCACGCCGCGACAATGTGTCGAAGGCCGAGCTGGCGCTCGACGCCGACAACAAGATGATCGGCCTGCGGGTCAAGACCTACGCCAATTTCGGCGCCTACATGTCGCTGTTCTCGTCGTCGGTGCCGACCTATCTGTATGCGACGCTGCTCAGCGGCCAGTACAACATCCCGGCGATCTACACCGAGGTGGTCGGCGTCTACACCAACACCACGCCGGTGGACGCCTATCGGGGCGCCGGACGCCCGGAGGCCTGCTACCTCTTGGAGCGGCTGGTCGAGACCGCGGCGCGTCAGCTCAAGGTCGATCCGGCCGAGCTGCGCCGCAAGAACTTCATCACCCAGTTCCCGCATCAGACCCCGGTGATCATGGCGTACGACACCGGCGACTTCAACGCGTCGCTCGACGCGGCGCTGAAGGCGATCGACTACGCCGGCTTCCCGGCCCGCAAGGCCAAGGCGAAGAGCGAAGGCAAGCTGCGCGGCCTCGGCTTCTCCTGCTACATCGAAGCCTGCGGCATCGCGCCGTCGAAAGCCGTCGGCTCGCTCGGCGCCGGCGTCGGCCTGTGGGAGTCGGCGGAGGTGCGCGTTAATCCGGTCGGCACCATCGAGATCCTGACCGGCTCGCACAGCCACGGCCAGGGCCACGAGACAACGTTCGCCCAGCTCGTCGCCGACCGGCTCGGCATTCCGATCAGCCAGATATCGATCGTCCACGGCGACACCGACAAGGTGCAGTTCGGCATGGGCACCTATGGCTCGCGCTCGGCGGCCGTCGGCATGTCGGCGATCTTCAAGGCGATGGAAAAGGTCGAAGCCAAGGCCAAGAAGATCGCGGCGCATCAGCTCGAAGCCAGTGAGAACGACATCGTCATCGAGAACGGCGAGTTCAAAGTCACCGGCACCGACAAGTCGATCGCACTGCCGATGGTCGCGCTCGCCGCCTACACGGCACACAATCTGCCGGACGGCATGGAGCCGGGCCTGAAGGAAAGCGCGTTCTACGATCCGACCAACTTCACCTTCCCGGCCGGCTCCTACATCTGCGAACTCGAAGTCGATCCCGGCACCGGCAAGACCAGCTTCGTCAACTTCGTCGCGGTCGACGATTTCGGCCGGCTGATCAACCCGATGATCGTCGAGGGCCAGGTTCACGGCGGCTTGGTGCAGGGCATCGGTCAGGCGCTGCTCGAACACGCCATCTATAATGACGACGGCCAACTCGTCACCGCATCGTTCATGGACTACGCCATGCCGCGCGCCGAAGACGTGCCGTCGTTCAAGGTGTCGCACACCGAAACGCTGTGCCCGGGCAATCCGCTCGGCGTCAAGGGCTGCGGCGAGGCCGGCGCCATCGGCGCTTCGGCGGCGGTGATCAACGCCATCACCGACGCCATCGGCAACAACAAACTCGAGATGCCGGCGACGCCCGACCGGGTGTGGCACGCCATCCACGGCAACGCTTGAGCCAGGGAGTATTCGTCATTGCGAGCGAAGCGAAGCAATCCAGCCGAGCGCACTGAGCTGGATTGCTTCGTCGCGGAGCCTGCACTCGGACGGCGCGAAGCGCCGATCCGGGTGCTCCTCGCAATGACGGGGAGATTCAGGAACAAAGAAACAATCGATCTCTGAGAGGAGACGTCCATGTACACGACCAACTATCACCGCGCCTCCAGCGTCGACGAAGCCGCGGCGCTCTACGCCAAGGGCACCGACGCCAAGTATCTCGCCGGCGGCCACACGCTGCTGCCGGTGATGAAGCAGCGGCTGACCGCGGCCGGCGACCTGATCGACATCGCCAAGATCCCGGCGCTGATCGGCATCGAGGCCAGCGGCGACACGCTGACCATCAAGGCGGCGACCACCTACTTCGACATCATGCACAGCCAGGATGTGAAGCGTACCATCCCGGCAATCGCCCATCTCACCTCGGTGCTCGGCGATCCCGCCGTGCGCTATCGCGGCACGATCGGCGGATCGGTCGCCACCAACGACCCGGCGGCCGACTACCCGGCGGCGCTGCTGGCGCTGAAGGCGACCGTGAAGACCAACAAGCGCGAAATCACCGCCGACGAGTTTTTCCAGGGCCTGTTCATGACGGCGCTCGACGACAACGAACTGATCACTGCGATCTCCTTCCCGGTCCCCGAGAAAGCGGGCTACGCCAAGATGCGCAACCCGGCGTCGCGCTTCGCGCTGACCGGCGTGTTCGTCGCCAAGCTCAAGGGCGGCGAGATTCGCGTCGCCGCCACCGGCGCATCGCAGAACGGCGTGATGCGGGTCGGCGTCATCGAGGACGCGCTGAAGTCCAACTGGTCGGCCTCGGCGCTCGATAACATCAAGGTCTCGGACGACGGCCTGATGGCCGACATCCACGGCACCTCGGACTATCGCGCCAACCTGATCAAGGTGATGGCACAGCGAGCAGTCGAAGCTGCCGGCTGATCGCTCTTTCCATCACACGGCAAGCGGCGCGCCTTGTGCGCGCCGTTTTGTTTTTGTGCGGCACCGCAGCCCATGCTGCGATCGCAGACTGCGCTGAAAAGCAGCTTGCTCCACGTCGGCGGCCGTGATGATTTGCTCCCAACAGCAACAGCTCCGCTCAAGCGGACAACAACAATGGACACCCAAGGTGCAAGATTCAGCAACCGCTACGAAGCCCACCAGCCAGACCCGTGTTACCGGTCCGCTCGCCGGATTCCGCATCGTCGAATTCGCCGGCATCGGTCCGGGTCCGTTCGCCTCGATGCTGCTCGCCGACATGGGCGCCGAAGTGATCACGCTGGTGCGCGCCGGCCAGACGCCGACCGGCGCCTCGGCTCGCGGCCGCACGCTCGTTACCGTCGATCTCAAGAACAAGGACTCGCTCGCCGGCGTGCTGGCGCTGCTCGACAAGGCTGATGCACTGATCGAAGGCTATCGTCCGGGCGTGATGGAGCGGCTCGGACTCGGCCCCGATAACGTGATGGTGCGCAATCCCAAGTTGGTTTACGCGCGCATGACCGGCTGGGGCCAGAGCGGGCCGCTGGCCCAGGCGGCCGGCCACGACATCAACTACATCTCGATCACCGGTGCGCTCGCCGCGATCGGACCGAAAGATCGGCCGGTGCCGCCGCTTAATCTCGTCGGCGATTTCGGCGGCGGCTCTTTATATCTCGTCACCGGACTGCTCGCGGCTCTGCTCGAGGCCGGCAGGTCGGGCAAGGGTCAGGTCGTCGACGCAGCGATGTGCGACGGCGCGGCATCGCTGATCACCATGTTCTTCGACATGGCCGGCGCCCGCCGCTGGACCGAGCAACGCGAGAGCAACATGCTGGATGGCGGCGCGCATTTCTACGGCGTCTACGAATGCGCCGACGGCCAGTTCGTTTCGATCGGCTCGATCGAGCCGCAATTCTACGCCCTGCTGCGCCAGATCGCCGGCCTCGACGACACCGCGTTCGACGCGCAATGGGACGCCAAGCAGTGGCCGGCGCTGAAGCAGAAGCTCACCGCGCTGTTCAAGACCAAGACGCGCGACGAATGGTGCCAACTGATGGAAGGCACCGACATCTGCTTCGCGCCGGTGCTGACGATGTCCGAAGCGACGAAACATCCGCACATGGTGGCGCGCGAAGTCTTCATCCAGCACGAAGGCAAGACCCAGCCGGCGCCAGCGCCGCGCTTCTCCCGGACGCCTTCGGCGGCACGGCCGCCGGTGCAGGCAGAGCTGGCAGGTGTCGTGAGGGCGTGGGGTGGTTAGCCCGTAGGGTGGCGCTGAGCGAAGCGAAGCCCACGCGCAACGCGGTGCCGACTCCCGCGCGTGGGCACGGCGCTCCGCGCCTTTGCCCACCCTACGGAGTAACATCTCTCGTTCGTCATTCCGGGGCGCGCGCGGCGCGAACCCGGAATCCAGAAGTTTGGACCACGTCGGCAGTCGCGGAACAGTTCGGGATTCCGGGTTCGCTCACTTCGTGAGCGCCCCGGAATGACAAACGATAGGGCGTGCGACAGCAGCTACGCCTCAATTACTTCGCCGCCAGCACCGTGCCCTCCACCTCCCCGAATCCGACGCGGTAGCCGTCGCCCTGGCACCAGCCGCGCATCACCAGCGAGTCGCCGTCTTCGAGGAAGCCGCGCTGTTCGCCGCCGGGGAGCTGTACCGGCTGCGTGCCGTTCCAGCTCAGCTCGAGCAGGCTGCCGAGCTGATCCTTCTCGGGTCCGCTCACCGTGCCCGAGCCGAGCAAGTCGCCGACGCTCATGGCGCAGCCGCTGGAAGCGTGGTGGACCAGCTGCTGCACCGACGACCAGTACATGTACTTGAAATTGGTGGCGCTGATCCGCGCCGCTTCGGTCATCTTCGGCGTGCACAGCGCCACTTCGAGCGCCATGTCGTAATTGTTGGCGCCCTGCTGCTGCAGATAAGGCAGCGGCGCCGGATCCTGAGCCGGACCGTGCGTACGGAACGGCTCGAGCGCCTCGCGCGTCACGATCCACGGACTGATCGAGGTGGCGAACGCCTTGGCCTGAAACGGCCCGAGCGGCACGTACTCCCACTGCTGGATGTCGCGCGCGCTCCAGTCGTTGAGCAGCGTGAAGCCGAAGATCATCTGCTCGGCCTGCTGTTCGCTCAGCATCTCGCCCCTCGCCGACGGCTGACCGACCACAAAGCCGATCTCCAGTTCGAAGTCGAGCCGCTTGCACGGCCCGAAGCTCGGCACGTCCGCGCTCGGCGGCTTGAGCTGGCCGTGCGGGCGATGGATCTTCGTGCCGCTGACCACGACGGTCGAAGCGCGGCCGTTGTAGCCGATCGGAATGTGCAGCCAGTTCGGCAGCAGCGGATTGGTCTTGTCGCGGAACATCGCGCCGACATTGCTGGCGTGCTCCTTGGACGAGTAGAAATCGGTGAAGCCTTCGACGCGCAGCGGCAGATGCAGCTTGGCGTCGCGCATCGGCATTAGCGCCTTCGCCCGCAAAGCCGCATTGTCGCGCAATTCGGCATTGTCGTGACGCAGCAGTTCGCTGATCCGCGCGCGCGTCGCGCTCCAGACCCGCGGACCCAGTGCCATGAAGGCATTGATCGAGGGCTGCGCGAATACGCCGTCCGGCAAATCGAGCAGCTTCGCCGCCTGCAGCGCGGCGAGATCAAGCACGTAGTCGCCGATCGCGATGCCGACACGGGGCGACGCGTCGCTCGCCGTCGAGAACACGCCGTAGGGCAGGTTCTGGATCGGGAAGTCGGAGTCGGCCTTCACGTCAATGAAGGAGCGAAGGTGAGGATCGTTCGGATGCATGCTCAGTCCTGAGTTCGTTTAGTACAACGACGTCCCTGCAAGAAAGTCGTCATGGCCGGGCTCGTCCCGGCCATCCACGTCTCCTTGCCGCCGCGCCGCTTTCGTGGATGGCCGGCACAAGGCCGGCCATGACGGAACTAATTAGCGTCTGACAATTACAACCTCACTCCGCGTCAGGCTGCCGTCCCGGCTCCGCCGCTACGAAGGCCTCGACCTTCATCGCCTCCGCCTCGATCTGGCGGATGCGTTCGAACGGGGCGAGGTCGGCGTCGAAGCGGCGGGCGTTGAAGACTTGCGGGACGATGCAGATGTCGGCGAGCGTCGGGCTGTCGCCATAGGCGAACGGGCCCGGCGTTTGCGCCAGCCGCGCCTCGATCGCCGCGAAGCCTTGCTCGATCCATTCCTTCGACCAGCGGGCGCGATCAACCTCTCCGATGCCGAGCTCTGTCAGCCGTTTCAAAATACGCAGATTCCCGACCGGATGAATGTCGCATGCCACCGCATAGGCGATCTCGCGCACGATGGCGCGGGCCTTTGGTTCCTTCGGCAGCAGCGGCGGCTCCGGATGGGTCTCGTCGAGATACTCGATGATCGCCAAGGATTGGCCGAGGTTGAAGTCGCCTTCGCTCCAATAGGGCACCATCCCGGCCGGATTGATCCAGCGGAACGCTTCGAGGTTTTGCTCGCCGTTGCGGAGCTGCACGTAACGCTCGGCAACGACGATGTTCTTGAGATTGAGCGCGATGCGGACGCGGTACGACGCCGACGAGCGATAATAGCCGTACAGCACTGCGGCTTCGTGATCCTGTGCCTGGTCCTTGGATTTGGTCATGGCCGGGTCGGATCGAAGCGCTTTTCGAGGCCGCGCCAGCAATCGGCGTAGTCGCTCTGCAGGATGCCGGCGGTCGCCGCATATTCGGTGACGCGCTGCGGGTAGCGTGTCTCGAACATGAACGCCATGGTGCCGGTGAGCTTCACCGGCTTCAGTTCGCCGTTCGACGCGTGATCGAACGCTTCGCGGTCCGGCCCGTGCGGCAGCATCATATTGTGCAGCGATGCACCGCCCGGCGTAAAGCCCTGCGGCTTGGCGTCGTAGACGCCGTAGATCAGTCCCATGAACTCCGACATGATGTTCATGTGATACCACGGCGGCCGGAACGTGTTCTCCGCCACCATCCAGCGCTCCGGGAAGATCACGAAGTCGATATTTGCGGTGCCGGCGGTCTCGGATGGAGAGGTCAGCACCGTGAAGATCGACGGATCGGGATGATCGAAACCGATGGCGCCGACCGGCGAGAAGGTGCGTAGATCGTATTTGTACGGCGCGTAGTTGCCGTGCCAGGCGACGACGTCGATCGGCGAATACGGCAGCTGCGTCGCGTAGAGCTGACCGCCCCATTTGACATACAGCTCCGTCGGCGTGTCCTTGTCCTCATAGGCGGCGACTGGCGTCAGGAAGTCGCGCGAGTTGGCCAGGCAATTGGCTCCGATCGGACCGCGCTCCGGCAGCGTGAAGGCGCCGCCGTAGTTCTCGCACAGATAGCCGCGCGCGGGCCCGTCGATCAGTTCGACGCGGAACTTGACGCCGCGCGGCACCACGGCAATCTCGGCCGGCGCCACGGTAATCACGCCGAACTCGGTGACGAGGCGCAGGCTGCCCTGCTGCGGCACGAACATCATCTCGCCGTCGGCATTGTAGAACGCCTGATCGGTCATCGACTGGGTGATCAGGTAGATATGCGCCGCCATGCCGGCCTGGGTGTTGACGTCACCGGCCGTCGTCATGGTGTGGACGCCCTGCAGGAAGGTCATCTGTTCCTTCGGCATCGGCGGCGGATCCCAGCGCAGCTGCGCGATCGGCAGATCGTGCTCGAGGCACGGCGCCGAGCGCCAGCGATGCATGTCGGCCTTCACGAAGCGCCCGGAGTGCTTCACCGACGGCCGGATGCGATACAGCCACGAGCGCTCGTTGGCGCCGCGTGGCGCCGTGAACGGCGATCCTGAGAGCTGCTCGGCATAGAGACCATAGGCCGCGCGCTGCGGCGAGTTGCGGCCGACCGGCAGCGCGCCGGGCAGCGCCTCGGTCTCGAACGAGTTGCCGAATCCCGACATGTAGCCGGGCGTGATGCCCTGCGACGCGAGGCCGACGATCTGTGGGGCGGCGTTGATGTTCATCATCTCCTCCGAGTGCTGTGCGCCAGCCAGGTGGCTCGCGTATCGGAACTAACCCTGCAGGGCGGCCCACATTTCGCGGTCGCGCTCGGCGGTCCAGATCACCGGATCGTCGATGCCGCTGGCCTCGTCGAACGCGCGCGACACGTTGAACGGCAGGCAGTGCTCGTAAATGGCGAAGCTGGCGAACTTCGGATCCATCAACGCGCGGGTCGCGTCCCAGGTTTCTTTGAGGTTGCGGCCCTTGGCGACGGAGATCTCGGCGGCGCCATAAAGCGTGCCGATGAAATCGCGCGTCATGGCGATCGCCTCGCGCGTGGTCTCGAGGCCCTTCAGCGCGTCACCACGGCCGGGCGCGATCGCCTTGGGGTTGAATTCGCGGATCTCGTTGAGCGTCATCGGCCACTCGCGCAAATACGCGTCGCCGCAATAGCAGGCCGAGTGATACTCGACGAGATCGCCGGTGAACATCACCTCGGCATCCGGCACCCAGGCGACGATGTCGCCCGAGGTGTGACCGGCGCCGAGCTGCATCAGCTTGACTTCGCGCTTGCCGAGCCAGATCGACATCTCGCCCTCGAACGCCAGCGTCGGCCAGGTCAGGCCCGGAATGCTCTCGGCATCCTGGAACAGCCGCGGAAACCGGCCATATTCCGAATCCCAATCCTGCTGGCCGCGCTCGACGATCAACCGGTAGGTCTCCTGCGAGGCGACGATGCCCTGCGCCTGATAGGCCGAAGCACCGAGCACACGCACCGCGTGATAATGTGACAGCACGACGTATTTGATCGGCTTGTCGGTCACCGCCTTGACGCGCTCGATCACCTTGTGGGCCATCGCCGGCGTCGCCTGCGCGTCGAACACCAGGCAGCCGTCGTCGCCGACGATCACCGCCGAGTTCGGATCACCCTCCGCGGTGAAGGCATAGAGATCGGTGCCGATCTCGGAGAACGTCACATTCTTCTCGGCGAGGTCTGTGGTGGAGGCGAAGCCTTTGGCCATGTGTGGTCCTTAGTTGTCTCAAGTCATTACTTAGAGTTTGTCATTCCGGGACACGCCGTCAGGCGTGGGCCCGGAATCCATACTCCCGGCGGTGGTTATGGATTCCGGGCTCGCGCTTCGCGCGCCCCGGAATGACGAACGAGAGGGTGATCTCGTTGCAAAGTCTTGCAGGTCTTGTCTGACTGATTACTCCCGCTTCCCCTCCACCACCCGCCGCTTCGCCAGCGTCACCGCGTCACGCAGGACGGCGAGGTCGCCGATGTGATTGGCGAGGATCAGCACCAGCGCCGCATCGAGTGCAGCGCTGCTGTCGTCGCTGAGGCCGCGATGTGCCTCGACGATGAGACGATACGCGGAATCCGGATCAGCGAAGTTGCTGGCGGTGGAGAGCGCTGTCGTCATCGACCACCTCCGCAAGCTGCGGCACGCTCCCTCTCCCCGCGCGCGGGGAGAGGGTTGGGGTGAGGGGGCGCCTCCGCAAGTCTGAGCGGCTCGGCAGCGTGGAAACGCCCCCTCACCCGACCGGCGTCGCTGCGCTTCGCCGGTCGACCTCTCCCCGCACGCGGGGAGAGGTTAGGCGCGCTTCGCAGGTTCTTAGGACAAATCATCGTTGCGACCTCATCGTCCGCTCGCCCGCGCCAGCGCCGCGTCGAGCGCGGCGGCGGTCGGATGACGGAAGCGCGCGGCGACGTAGCCGTCGGGGCGCAGCAGATAGGCGGTGCCGGGCGCGGCGTCGTAGCGCTTGGCGAATGCGCCCTCGGGATCGCGTAGCGCCGCGTCGTCGCCGATGCGGATGTGGCGGACGCCGGCCGGCAGCGGCGGAGCGCCGCCATTGGCGCGCTCGAGCAGCGTGAAGTTGTTGCCGGCCGCGATAAAGGCCTCGCTGAGGAACGTGGCCGCGCCGTCGGCCGTGCGCAGCGGCGCATCGAGCAGCGCGGTACCGGGCTTCGGTCCGGCCTGCCAGTTATCACTGTCGGGCGTCGACAGCGGCGAATCGTACACCGTCGGCGTCGACAGCCGGCCGGCGTTGACCATGCGCTTGGCGAAGTCGACATCCTGGGCGAGCGCCAGCACGGCGTCGCGCAGCCGGCGCTCCTGCGGCGAATGCGGCGCAATGAAATCGGTCGAGCGCGTCGAGTGGCGGATATTATCGTCGGCAGCCTGGCCGCGTTCGGCCTCATAGCTCTGCAGCAGGCTGGCCGGCGCGTCGCCGCGCAGGACAAGCGCCAACTTCCAGGCGAGGTTCTCGCCATCTTCGAGGCCGGAGTTGGCGCCACGCGCGCCGAACGGCGACACCTGATGCGCCGAGTCGCCGGCGAAGATCACCCGCTGATGCAGGAAGCGCTGCATCCGCCGGCACTGGAATTTGTAGATCGAAATCCATTCGAACGAGAAGTCGCCATGGCCGAGCATACGCTCGATCCGCGGCCGCACCCGCTCGGGCTGGCGTTCGATAGCCGGGTCGGCGTCGGGGCCGATCTGCAGATCGATTCGCCAGACATCGTCGGGCTGGCGATGCAGCAGCGCCGACTGGCCGGAGTGGAACGGCGGATCGAACCAGAACCAGCGCTCGGTCGGAAACTCAGCCGTCATCTTGACGTCGGCGATCAGGAACTGATCCTCGAACACTTCGCCTTCGAACTCGGCGCCGACCATGCCGCGCAGCGCCGACCGGGCGCCGTCGCAGGCGACGACATACTCGGCAGCCAGACGATACGGCCCATCGGGTGTATCTATGGTCAGCACTGCGTGGTCGTTGTGCTGATCGAGCGCCGTCACCTTGTTGCGCCAGCGCAGATCGATCTGCGGCAATTGCTGGACGCGGTCGACCAGAAACGCTTCGGCGTAGTACTGCTGCAGATTGATGAAGGCCGGCATCTTGTGGCCGGTCTCGGGCAGCAGGTCGAAGCGATAGACCATCTCGTCCCGGCGAAACACCTTGCCGACCTGCCAGACAACGCCCTTGTCGACCATGCGGGCGCCGACGCCGAGGCGGTCCCAGACTTCCAGCGCGCGCTTGGAGAAGCAGATCGCCCGCGAGCCCTCGCCGATGCGGTCGGCGTCGTCGAGCAGCACCACGCTTTGGCCGCGTTGCGCCAGATCGATAGAGAGCGACAGGCCGACAGGGCCGGCGCCGACGATCACCACCGGGTGCTGGACAGGCTGGGCGGCGTCCTGATCAGGGTGACGGCGATAGCCGAACTGGAAATGCTGACGGTCCATCGGGGTCAGCCTTCCTGCCTATGGGCGTCTGCCAAAGCGCTGGCCAAGGCGTCCTCCTGCATGATAGTTTCATTTGCAACCATCTAAGCCGCAGACGCGGCGGCACGCAAGCCGGCCCGGAGAAAATTTTGGCGAGACCGAAGCCTCAGTTGAAGCAGCCGCCTGAGGGCACAGCGGAAATTGCGCTCGCGCCGGCGCGCGGAGCCGGCGTTGCCGCGCAGCCGGACGGGCCTGTTTCGGAGCTCGACCTGTTCACCTTCGTGCCGTTCCGGCTGAACCGGCTGGCCG
Organism: Rhodopseudomonas sp. B29; assembly: GCF_000333455.1. Taxonomy (GTDB): domain Bacteria; phylum Pseudomonadota; class Alphaproteobacteria; order Rhizobiales; family Xanthobacteraceae; genus Rhodopseudomonas. The sequence continues at coordinate 23,881 of NZ_BADD01000117.1, read as the reverse complement.
CCGAAGTCAGCGCAGCGCTGGCGGAGGAGTATCGCGAGCGCTACGGACTCGACATTCCGGGCTGGCGCATTCTGGCGACGCTCGGCTTCCGCGGCGACGCCTGCACGGCGCAGTTCATCGCCCAGTGCACCCGCACCCACAAATCGACCATCAGCCGCGCCGTGACGACGCTGCTCGAGCGCGAACTGATCGAACGCGTCGAGAATGCCGAAGACCGCCGCGAATTCCGGCTGCAACTCACTTCTGCGGGACGCACGCTGTATGAGGAGTTGGTGCCACGGCTGAAGCGCAAGGAGCGGGAGATCCTGTCCTGCCTATCGGAGCCGCAACTCGCCGCCTTCACCGCGGCAATCGCGGCGATCGAACAGCATCTTGATTTGATCCAGTCGAGCCACGCGGCGGAGGAGACGACGATTCTGCGGCACCGGACCGAACCGGCCTGAGCGCGTCTTCTCGCCAAGCTTCTCGCCGCCACCAGAAAGCTTGGCTAGTACATCCAGCCTCGCGTCGTTTTACGTGTTGCACAGCCTGGTGCCGAGCATCGGAGAAACGGCCAAAAACGCAGATGGCCGGGACAAGCCCGGCCATGACGCATCGAAGAGCGACCGTTGTGAGCAGCAAATGCTGCTCAGCGATCAGTATTTGGCAACGATTGCCGTCGGCGAGAAACGATAGTTCAGGCCGACCTTGACCTGGCTGACGGTCGCCTTCTCGGTCAGGATCGTGGTGCCGTCGCTGGCCAGCGCATCGCGGCTGCCGAAGTCGATGTAGTTGTATTCGGTCTTGGCCGACCAGTTCTTGCCGAGGTCGAACTCGGTGCCGACGCCGATCAGCCAGCCGGTGCGCGTGTGGCGACCACTGTCGAAGCCGGCGGTCTGCAGCAGCGCCTGGTTGCGACAGACGCGGGCGCCGCCACCCAACGAAGCGGTCGGGCCAAGCGAGCAGTTTGCCGATACCGTGCTGTCCTCGAAGGCGGCACCGCCACGGACGTAGTACAGCGTGCGACCCCACGAATAGCCGGCGCGAGCCGTCGCGGTCGCCATCCAGTTGGTGTGATCTTCGAGCGTGAAGTAGGCCGGCGAGAATCCGACCGGGGTGCCGAAGGCATCCAGGCCCGTGGCAGGCCCGGCGGTGCGACCGCCCTTGATGTGCGCCGCGCCGGCGTCGGCTTCGACACCCAACACCCAGTTGCTGGCGAACTGATAATTGTAGCCGATCTGGCCACCGCCGAGCGGACCGAACACGTAAGGCTTGCTGCCCTGAGTCGGCGCTCCGAGGAAGCCGATGTCGGTGCGGCCATAGGCACCGCCGGCGAAGCCGCCGATGTAGAAGCCGGTCCAATTGGTCGGCGCGATCACCGGATGCGGAGCGGCCTTGGCCTTGACGGGCATGACCGAGGCAATCACTTCCGGCGCGAACTGATAGCGAAGGCCAGCATTGCCGGTCCAACCATCGATATTCGAGCCGTTGCGATAGTCGACCCGCAGGAATCCCAGCCAGCCGGTGTTGACAACCTGCCCGGCGATACCGAGCGAATACTGGCCGTAGGTGCCGACCCGGCTCGTCAGCGTCTGCTGATTGTAGGTCGACGGATTGTTGTTGAAAAAGCCATTGTTGGCGAACGCCGTGAAGTTTGTCCGGACGTTGCCGGCGAACTCATGGAACACGCTGGCCGACGCGAACGGTTGCCAGACCACGTTCGGCGTCGCGATCACGGTCCCGGCCCGCATGCTCAGCCGGCCGATCTCGCTGGCAATGTCGTCGGTCGAAACCGTGCCGCCGATGCCCAGCAGCGCCGTGCCCGAATATGTGAAGTCGTCGACCCGGGTCTTGGAATAGATGAAACCGGCTGACGGCTCGATGAACCAGTTATTAGCCAGCGCGACGTTGTAGCCGGCCGACGTCGAAATCGAGTAGCCATGAGCGCCGACCGGACGATCGAAGAAGGTCGCCGTCGCATTGCCGAGGTCGACGTTGTAGAACTCCTGCCGAACCATAACGTCGGCAAAGAAGCGGCCATAGGTCGCGGCCAGATAGGTGCCGAAGAACGGAATCTGGTAGGAATTACTGTAGCCGTTGCTGTCATTGGACTTCGAGCCGAGATACCCGGCCGTGGTGCCGAGATGGACGTTCCAACCGCCCCAGTTCAGGCGAGCGATATCGGCACCGACCTGCACACCCGCGAAGCTTTGGCGCTGACTGTCGTTACACGAGGTGAGCTGATTGGTAGTGCCGTCGGGAGGCGTTCGGACTGCGACCAGTGTCGAAGTCGAGGTCGACTTGAGAGTGACTTCACCACCTACGGCACGAGCCCAGATCCCGCCGCCTGGCTGCTCAGGAGCCGGGTTCGCCGGCGCCGATACAAAGGCGCTACCCTGCTGCGTCAGGAAGGCGGTGTTAGCATTTCCAATGGCGCCCGCCAGAGAGGCGGCACTTGAGCCGGCAGGGCCCGCAAGGGCCGATAGGTTCGCGCTCGGCGTGCCAGTCTGCGCTGTAACGCACGCAGCGAACGCCCCGCTCGAAACTGAGCCCATCATCGCAAACGCGAAGCCAGCTAAAATCTTGGTGCGATTATTTCGCATGTCTATCGACCCCCACCGATAATGCACGAACAGTATACGTACGACCGCACGACGAGCGCGGCGCCTCGAATCGTTTCTAGGTATTTCGCGTTCTGAGGGAAAGGCTGCCACCCCGCACAACTCGGGCAGAACAAAACAAAGCCGCCCCGTGTGTTGTTAGCGCAACAAACAAATAGCTATCTGTTACCTGCTAGGTAACAGATAACCGAGCCAATAGGTAAAGTGCATCGAAGCCTCAAAGAGTGCCGGCCGAGTGACTATAACCGGTTCATGGTAAAATCAATTTTGTAACCAGACCTGACTACCGACAGTGGACTTCGGACGGCTTGAACCGGCCCCGATTGAACGTCCAACCATCTAGCAGCGTCCAATTCGCGGGTCTAAATGTCTACGGGCCGGAACTGATGAGTCGCTAACAGTTACCACCGGCTACGTTCAACGAGGCCTTAGCTCAGCAGCAGAAGCGTGAGGCAGATCACAGCCCTTGCGGGCCAACAGACTAGGTTCGACAGCTGCGGGGACTACGACCCGCCAGACGCGGCAACGCCACCGGACAGTGGAGATGATCATGATAATTCAGAGGAAATATCAGACCACACTGAGCGCCATCGTCGCCCTGGCCGGGCTCGCAATGACGCTGCCGGCCAGCGCCGGAGAGCTGACTGCCGAGCAAATTCGCGATCAGCTCAAGGCTACCAAGACGCGCAGCCTGAGCGGCGATCGCCCGGCTGCTACACAGGAGGACCGCGCGGCGGTCGAGCGAATCAGCAGAACCCGATCACTCTCGGCCGGCGACCGCGAGCAGATGGCAGCCATCGCCGCCAAGCGCCCGACCATCGATCTGGAAGTCAATTTCGACTACAATTCTGCGGCGATCACGCCTAAGTCCGAGCCGCAGCTCGACAATCTCGGCAAGGCTCTGACCAGCAGCGACCTGCAGGGCGCGATCGTCATGCTGGCGGGTCACACGGACGCCAAGGGCAGCGAACCGTTCAATCAAGGACTGTCGGAGCGCCGCGCCGAAGCCGTGAAGAAGTATCTGATCGAACGCTATAAAATTCCGGCGGACCATTTGATCTCGGCGGGCTATGGCAAGTCCAAGCTCAAGGATCCGAGCGATCCGATGGGCCCGGAGAACCGTCGCGTCCAGATCGTCAATATGGCGGAGCGAGACCAGGCCGCTAAGTGATGCCGCTCACAGTAGTTAGGCGCGCCGTCCGAATGATTGATCGCCGGGCGGCGCGGCGATAGGATCAATAGATAATAATCGACTTCTGAACGGTCTATCCTGGTAGCAGATGCTCGACAGCTGAGGGCGCCGATTGAACCGCCTCTCGACACCGAGCTCAAGCCGGCGACAGACCGGGCTTAAATACCAATGTTCACGACTTAAACTTCGTCGCTCGATATTTCGCTCGATTCCACGACGGCAGAAGACTTTGCCGAACAAGACCTTGCCCCGCACGGGACGCCTGGGACAGCCGCGATGAAGCGCCTCGGCCTTAAGCTCATCTCACCGCTCGCTGCGCTGATCGGCGCCGCGCTGGCGGCGCTGAGCCCGGGCGAGGCATTTGCTGACGCCAAGCGGGTGGCCCTGGTTATCGGCAATTCGAGCTATCAGAACGTGCCGCAACTGCCCAACCCGGCGCGCGATGCCGATTCGGTCGGCCAAATGTTCAGGGACGCCGGCTTCGACGTCACCATGGTGGTCAATACCGGCAACCTCGACTTCAAGCGTGCCATCCGCAAGTTCGAGCTCGCGGCCGACCAGGCCGAGATCGCGGCGATCTATTATGCCGGCCACGGCATCGAGATCAGCGGTACCAACTACCTGATCCCGATCGACGCCAAGCTCGCCTCGGACCGCGACGCCGAGGACGAAGCCATCCCGCTCGATCGGCTGGTGACATCCGCGGATGGAGCCGGCAAGTTGCGGGTCCTGATCCTCGATGCCTGCCGCGACAATCCGTTCACGACGCGGATGCGGCGCGAGCGCAAGGTCGCCAGCCGGGCCGTGAGCTCCGGCCTAGGCAAGGTCGAGCCGACCTCGACCGACACGCTGATCGCCTACGCGGCGAAGGCCGGCTCCACCGCCGAGGACGGCGCCGGCGACCACAGCCCGTTTACCACCGCGATCCTGAAAAACCTGACGGTCCCGGGCCTCGATATCCGCCTGGCGTTCGGCCGGGTGCGCGACGATGTGCTGAAGGCCACCGGCAATCGTCAGGAGCCGTTCGTCTATGGATCGCTCGGCGGCGGCAACATTTCGCTGGTGCCGGCGCCTGCCGTGGCATCCGAGCCGACGGCCAGCGACGTCAAGGCCGACTACGATCTGGTCGCCAAGATCGGGTCACGCCGCGCCTGGGAAGCCTTCCTGAATACTTACAAGACCGGCTTCTACGCCGACCTCGCCCGCGCCCAGATCGCCAGCCTGACCGATCAGGTGCCGAAGCCGGAGACCAACGCGCCCGGTGCCGGCGGCGTGAAGACCGCCGCGGTGCCGCCCGACACGATCGCGCCCGGCCGCGAGCCAAGCTCCAAGGAGGCGCTGGAGTGGGATCGCATCAAGGACGGCAACGACATCTCGGCGCTGGAGAAATTCATCCGTCGCTATCCGGATTCGCCGCTGGCGATCACCGCGAAAAACCGCATCGACGTGCTGCAGCAGATCGTCCGCGAGCGCGAGGACCGCGCCCGCGCGGAGCGAGATGCGGCTCAGCGCGCCGCCGAGCTGAAGCGGATCGAAGCGCAGCAGAAGAAGGCCGAGGAAGCCGCGCAGCGCCAGCGTGAGGACGAAGAGCGGCGCGCCAAGAAGGCCGAAGCCGAAGCACGCGCCAAAGCCGAAGAGGCCGAGCGCAAAGCCGCCGAGGCCAAACGCAAGGCCGACGAGGCCGAGCAAAGGAAAACCGCGGCGGAAGCCGCGCGGCTGCGCGAGGAAAGCGAACGCCAGGCCCGCCAGGCCGAGGACGAACGCCGCAAGGCAGCCGCTGCGGCCGCGCAGGAAGCCGTCTGCAAAGACGAGCAGGCTCGGTTCGATGCGCTCAAGGCCAAGGGGAGCGAAGGCTCCGGCCTCGACGATCTCAAGGGCTTCGCCAAGTCGGCGAGCTGCGACCGCGTCAAGCCGCTGATCGCCGCAGCCATCGACCGCTTCAAACTCGAAGCCGACGAGCGCGCCGCGAGGCAGCCCAACTCGCCCAAGCTGGTCCGCGCCGCCCAGACCGAACTCGCCCGTATCGGGTGCTTCGGCGACAAGCCGGATGGCTCGCTCGGCGGCGGCACCAAGGCGGCGCTCGGCCGCTATCTGTCGACCAAGGGCAAGCCGGCCGAGGACGTCAGCGTCACAGAGACGCTGGTGGCCGACCTCGGCAAGGAATCCGGCCGGGTCTGCCCGCTGGAGTGCAAATCCGGCGAGATCGCCAAGGGCGACGTCTGCGTCGCGGCCGACAAGAAGGACGAGCCGAAGGCCGCCAAGCGCCGTGACCGCGACGACGATGAAGACGAGCGGCCTGCTGTTCGCCGCAAGCCGCAGCGCCGCGAAGCCGAAGAGCGTCGGCCGCGACCAGAGCCGCGGGCGCGCCAGCAGGCATCGTCGCGGCCGAGCGGTGGCGGCCACGGCGGCGGCTCCACCATGATTGGCGTCGGCTTCTGACCGGCGAGACGAAAGGACGGATGATGAGTGCGAAGTACGCAAGCGTGGAATCCTCAAAGCCGTGGCGACAGCGGTTCGGCACGATAAGTTCCGCCTGCTTCGCCGCTGCGCTGATCATCGCAATGCCGGCAGCGACCGAGGCCGCGGTCGGCAGCAATGCAGCCGTACCGATGCCGGTCCAGCTCGATGTCATCGCACAGGATCTCGCCCAATCAGCTGCCGAAGCCGTTGGTACGCCGGCGACGTCCCTGCCGGCTGAAGCGGCGGGCGCGCCTGTTCCTGCAATGTCATCGACGGCCAGAGACCCTGCTCTGGTCGGCACGCCTCCAGCCTCGGTGCAGCGCGCGGCGCAGCCGGCGCCCAGCGCTTCGGGAGTCCCGGCTTCGGTCAAGCGGGAGAGCGCGGCAACTACGCCGCGGTTGGTCTATGGGCGCTCCGTCGACCGGGCGCGGTACCGCACCTCGCACTACGATATGGCCCGGATGCGCCGCGATGCCACACGGGATTGGTCGGGCCGGCACTTCGTCCTGATGCTCGGAATCAGTTACTGAGCCGCGCACCAGGACGGCCGCTCGGCCGACAATCAAGATGCTGCCCTCGTTGCGCAGAAGCCGCGCGCCGAACAATCGTTCCGTGCCGGCCCGGGACGGCATCTTCGCGCCGAATAGTCCGTGTCACCCAGCCGTCGGGAAATCGTCACGACAACGCTCCAAGTAACCAAGTGCCGTAGCCGTTCGGTTCAGCGTTGATTGACAATAGCGATGAGGCCAGTTTCAGTTTATGAAGGCGGGCCGATCGTGACGACTTTCCCGGCGTGATCAGGCAGGTGGCTCGGTATTCCAGGACTGGCGTCGACATGAAAATTCGGACTGCGCTGCTCGTTCTTCTCATCCTGTTAGTGACGCCGGCGGTGCGATCCTACGCCGCCGACGGATCGGGCAATCGAGTCGCACTGGTGATCGGCAACGCCAAATACCCGGACAGCGACAAACCGCTGAAAGAACCCGTCAACGACGCTCGCGACCTCAGCGAGGAGTTGAAGCGCGACGGCTTCGATGTGGAACTCGGCGAGAACCTGACCGGCGACGCCATGCGGCGCGCTTTCAATCGCCTCTATGAGCGCACCAAGCCCGGCTCCGCCGCGCTGGTGTTCTTCAGCGGCTACGGCATCCAGTCCGCGCGTCAGAGCTATCTGATCCCGGTCGATGCGCAGATCTGGACAGAGCCGGACGTGCGGCGCGACGGCATCAGCCTCGAGACCGTGCTGGGCGAACTCAACAGCCGCGGCGCTAAGGTCAAGATCGCGCTGATCGACGCCTCGCGCCGCAACCCGTTCGAGCGCCGCTTCCGCAGCTTCTCGGCCGGATTGGCGCCGATCGTTGCGCCGGGCGGCTCGCTGGTGATGTACTCCGCGGCGCTGAGTTCGGTGATCAGCGAGAACGGCAATGATCGCGGCCTGTTCGTCGGCGAGCTTCTCAAGGAAATTCGCGTCCCCGGCATCAGCGCCGAAGAGACGCTGAACCGCACCCGGGTCGGCGTCACCCGCGCCTCGCGGAGCGAACAAGTGCCGCTGATCTCGTCCTCGCTCGCCGACGATTTCTCGTTCGTGCCGGGACCGAAGGTCGCACCGGAGCCGCCAAAAGCGCCGGTCGCCGAGCGCACCCCGCCGGCCGAAACGCCGCCGACCAAGGAACCCGAGGTCAAGACTCCACCCGCCAAACCGGCAACGCCGCCGACACAGCCGGTTGCCGAAGACAAGCCGAAGCCGCCGGAACCAGTCGCCAAGCCTGCAGAACCCGCTGCCAAACCGGCCGACGCGGCGAAAGCCAATGACGACGGCGCCGTGAAGGCCGACAAGCCAGACGATCGCCGCAACGAGGCCAATCTCGAGATGGCGCTGGCGGACGACCCCACCATCAAGACGCTGAACGGACGTATTCAGGACAACCCGTCCGACGGCAATGCGCTGTATCGACGTGGTCAGGTCTATGCCAGCAAGGGCGCCTACCGGCTCGCGCTGAAGGATTTCGACGAAGTCATCCGGCTCAATCCGAAGGACGTCGAGGCGTTCAACAATCGCTGCTTCGTTCGTACCGTCGTGGACGATCTCGGCGCCGCGCAGAAGGACTGCGACGAAGCGCTGCGGCTGCGGCCCAACTTCGTCGACGCGCTCGACAGCCGCGGCCTGCTGAACCTCAAGAACGGACAGAACGCCAAAGCCATCGCCGACTTCGATGCGGCGCTGCGGATCAATCCGCGCCTGACCTCGTCGCTGTATGGCCGCGGCCTGGCGCGGCTGCGCAGCGGCCAGAAGGTCGATGGCGAGATCGACATCAATACCGCAAAAGGCCTGGACCCGAATATCGGCAAGGAATTCGCCAGCTACGGCGTTCGCTGAGCGACGATAATCGAGACTGAAAGCGCTCGGACGATTGAACCTCCGCCGCAGCGCGGGCGACGACTGAGACGAGCGGACTTATCGAACCACGACCAATTTCGAGGCGACTGATGGATCGCTTCACAAGGGGGTAAGGATATGCGCGCGATTTCAACATCCCGAAACAACACTCGGCTGCGGTCGGCCCTGGTCGCCGTGGCCGCATTGGCGATCGGCGCCGGCGCGGCATTCGCCGAAGACGTCAGCGCGGATCGCATCGTCAACGCGCTGTCGCCGAAGAAGCCGCTGACCCGCAGCCTGTCGGCGCCGCGCCCTGTGGCCGATCCGGCGGAAACCAAGTTCGTCGATACGCTGCGCAACCGCACCACGCGGTCGCTGTCCTCGAGCGAGCGCGAGCACATCGCCGAAGTCACCAAGGACAAGCCGAACATCGACCTCGAAATCAACTTCGACTACAACTCCGCCAATATCAGCCGCCAGGCCGAAGCGACGGTGGCAGCGCTCGGCAAGGCGCTGACCGATCCGGTGCTGAAGGGATCGACCTTCGTGGTCGCCGGCCACACCGACGGCGTCGGCAGCGACCACTACAATCAGGATCTGTCAGAGCGCCGCGCAGAAAGCGTCAAGCGCGTGCTAATGGAAAAATACGGCCTCGCCAGCGGCGATCTCGTCGCGGTCGGCTACGGCAAGAGCAAGCTGAAGGACGCCGCACATCCGGCCGACGCCGTCAACCGGCGGGTGCAGGTCGTGAACATGAGCACGCAGAACACCGCGTCCAAATAATTCGTTTGCGAACGACTGGCGCAGGCTGATCGCTTAGTGACAGTGTGAGGCGCTGGCAGCAACTGATACCTGGACGGTATCACGTCGCTGCCGAGCCGCATGCCGTGGCGCTCCACCCCGCAACCAGCCGCTTTTGCTCTTTTGCCTGTCCGGGGCGGCGTGTAGATTGCGCCGCCGAACCGCGGCACGATGCAGTGAGTAGTTCCATGATCAGAGTCGATTCATGATCAAGGCGTGGACGAACCAGATCGCAGAGATCGTCGCCTCGCCCCGTCGCCTCCTTATCCCCGCCTCCGGAATGCTTCGTGCGCTGACGGCCACAGCCATCGTGGCCGCGTTTGCGTGTGCGCCCGCCCGGGCGGAGAAAGCCGTGAAGACCGAGGCTGCGCCGACCGGCGTGCAGGTGACGGTGGCCAAAGCCACCAACGCCTGCTTCTCCGACCAGGTTCGCGTCACCGGCTTCGTCGTGCCGCGCCGCGAGGCGGTGGTGATCGCCGACAGCGACGGCCGTGTCAGCGACGTGCTGGTGCGCGAGGGCGATGTCGTCAGCGACAATCAGGAGCTGGTTCGCACCATCGGCGCCTCCGGGCAGAAGTCGCTGCGCGCGCCGATGGCCGGCCTCGTCACCGAAGTTCGCACCATTCCGGGCGCCCCCGCCTCACCGGCCGCAGGTCCGGTCGTTCGCATCGCGGTCGGAGGAGAGCTGGAAGTCGACGCCGAAGTGCCGAGCGTCCATGTGCTCAAAGTCAGCCCCGGCGCCACCGCGCGCATTCGCCGCGACGACGGCACCGATCTGATCGGCAAAGTGCGGCTCGCCGCGCCGCAGATCGACCGCGCTTCGCAGCTCGGTCATGTCCGCATCTCGGTCACCAACACGCCCTCGCTCAAATCCGGCATGTTCGTCCGCGTCACCATCGACGCGCGTCGCAGCTGCGGCGTCGCCATCCCGCGCACCGCCATCGACCACGCCACAGTGCAGGTGGTGAAGGGCAACACCATCGAGACCCGCAAGGTCAAAGTCGGGCTGTCGTCCGACGTCGCCACCGAGATTCTGGAAGGTGTGCGCGAGGGCGAGAGCGTCGTCGCCGACGCCGGCACCTCACTGCACGACGGCGACCTGATCAAGCCGACCTATCTCGACGAAACCGATCGATCGCGAGCACGCTAATGGCCCTCAACGTCTCCTCCTGGTCGATCCGGCATCCGCTGCCGTCGATCGTGTTCTCGATCATCCTGCTGGCTTTGGGCTGGATCAGCTTCACCAAGCTGGCGGTGACGCGGCTGCCGAGCGCCGACATTCCGGTGATCTCGGTGGCGGTGGCGCAGTTCGGCGCCGCGCCGGCGGAGCTCGAGGCCCAGGTCACCAAGACGGTGGAAGACGCGGTGTCGGGCGTCGAGGGCGTGCGCCACATCGCCTCGTCGATCACCGACGGCCTCTCGGTCACCACCATCCAGTTCGCCCTCGAGACCAACACCGACCGCGCGCTGAACGACGTCAAGGACGCCGTCACCCGCGTCCGCAGCAACCTGCCGCAGAACGTCACCGAACCGCTGATCCAGCGCGTCGACGTCATCGGCCTGCCGATCGTCACCTATGCGGCGATCTCGCCCGGCAAGACGCCGGAGCAACTGTCCTGGTTCGTCGACGACGTCGTCAAGCGCGCGCTGCAGGGCGTGCGCGGCGTCGCCCAGGTCGAGCGCATCGGCGGTGTCGAGCGCGAGATCCTGGTCTCGCTCGATCCAGACCGGCTCAAGGCCGCGGGCCTGACCGCGCTCGACGTGTCGCGCCGGCTGCGCGGCACCAATGTGGACCTCGCCGGTGGCCGCGCCGAGATCGGCAAGAACGATCAGGCGATCCGCACGCTGGCCGGCGCCAAGACGCTCAACGATCTCGCCGGCACCATGATCAGCCTCAACAGCGGCGGCGAGATCCGGCTCGACGATCTCGGCACCGTCACCGACACCATCGCCGACCGCCGCACCTTCGCGCGGTTCAACGGCGAGCCGGTGGTGGCGCTCGGCATCAAGCGCTCCAAGGGCGCCAGCGATGTCGTCGTCGCAGCGGCCGTGCAGAAGCGCATCGATGCGTTGAAGACGCAGTACCCCGACGTCGATCTCAAGCTGATTGACACCTCGGTCGACTACACCAAAGGCAACTATGAAGCCGCGATCTGGCGGCTGTTCGAAGGCGCGACGCTCGCGGTCATCATCGTCTTCCTGTTCCTGCGTGACTTCCGCGCCACCATCATCGCGGCGATCTCGCTGCCGCTGTCGATCTTCCCGGCATTCTGGGCGATGGACCTGCTCGGTTTCTCGCTCAACCTCGTCAGCTTCCTGGCAATCACGCTGTCGACGGGTATTCTGGTCGACGACGCCATCGTCGAGATCGAGAACATCGTCCGCCACATGCGGATGGGCAAGACGCCCTATCAGGCGGCGATCGAGGCGGCCGACGAGATCGGCCTCGCGGTGATCGCGATTTCGCTGACCATCATCGCGATCTTCGCGCCGGCCAGCTTCATGTCCGGCATCGCCGGGCAATTCTTCAAGCAGTTCGGCATCACCGTCTCGGTGCAGGTGTTCTTTTCGCTGCTTGCCGCCCGCTTCGTCACACCAATGCTGGCCGCGTACTTCCTCAAGGATGCACCGCACGAAGAGAAGCCGCCGGGAAAGATCCTCCAGGCCTACACCAGCATCGTCACCTGGTCGGTGAAGCATCACTACATCACGGTGCTGATCGGTCTCGGCATCTTCGCCGCCTCGATCTGGAGCATCACGCTGCTGCCGCAAGGCTTCCTGCCGGCGCAGGACTCCGCCCGCTCCGTGATGGCGATGGAGCTGCCGCCGGGCACCCAGATCGGCACCACCGAGAAGACCACCGAGAACATCGTGGCCCTGCTGCGCAAGCGGCCCGAAGTGAAGAGCGTATTCGTCGACGGCGGCCGTGTACCGCCCGGCATCCAGGAAGTCCGCCGCGCCGCGCTGATCATCAACTACACCCCCAAGCACGACCGTTCGATCTCCCAGCGCGACCTCGAAGTCGCGATCAGCAAAGACCTCGATCAGGTCCCCGACATCCGCTACTGGTTCCTCGACGAGAACGGCCTGCGAGCGATCTCGCTGGTGGTGACCGGCGCCGACAGCAACATCGTCAACAACGTCGCCCAGGAATTGGCGGCGCAGATGAAGCGCATTCCGATCGTCTCCAACGTCATTTCGGAGACCTCGCTCGACCGCCCCGAACTCCGCATCCAGCCGCGCGCCGATCTCGCCGCACGGCTCGGCGTGTCGACCGAGAGCCTGTCGGAGACCATCCGTGTCGCCACCATCGGCGATGTCGGCCCGGCGCTCGCCAAGTTCAACACCGGTGACCGCCAGATCCCGATCAGGGTGCAGCTCGAGGACACGGCCCGCGGCAGCCTGCCGACGCTGGAGCAGTTGCAGGTGCCGATCTTCGGCGGCCGCGGCTCGGTGCCGCTGTCGGTGATCGCCGACGTCAAGTTCGACCAGGGACCGACCAGCATCAACCGCTACGACCGCGAACGTCAGGCGCTGGTCGCCGCCGACCTCGTCGGCAACGCGGCGCTTGGCGACGCCAACAAGCAGATCAAGGATCTGCCGGTGATGAAGTCGTTGCCCAAGGGCGTCCGCGTCAGTCCGTCGGGCGACGCCGAAAGCCTCAACGAACTGTCCGAAGGCTTCGCCACCGCAATGACGGCCGGACTGATGATGGTCTATGCGGTGCTGGTGCTGCTGTTCGGCACCTTCCTGCAGCCGATCACCATCCTGTTCTCGCTGCCGCTGTCGATCGGCGGCGCCATCGGCGCGCTGCTGCTGACCGGCAAGCAGCTCACCACGCCGGTGTGGATCGGCATCCTGATGCTAATGGGCATCGTCACCAAGAACGCCATCATGCTGGTCGAGTTCGCCATCGAGTCGATCCGCGAAGGCAAGAACCGCGAAGAAGCGATCATCGACGCCGGCCAGAAGCGCGCCCGGCCGATCGTGATGACCACCATCGCCATGGTGGCCGGCATGATGCCGAGCGCGCTGGCGTTCGGTGACGGCGGCGAATTCCGCTCGCCGATGGCGCTGGCGGTGATCGGCGGACTGATCTTCTCCACCGTGCTGTCGCTGATCTTCGTCCCCGCCGTCTTCATGATGATGGACGATGTCGCCAATGCGTTCTGGAAAGTCGGCAAGATGGTGCTGAGCCATCATCACGAGGGCGAAGCCGACGCCGCCAAGGCCCCACAGAAGCCGTCGAAGTCGGAGCCGGCTCCGCCGCAGCCGGCGCGGGGCGTTTCGTTCTGGCGGAGTAAGTAGCAGCCGACCTACCAACGGCATGCGAGCCCAGCGAAGCAAGTGATCACGTCATCGCCGGGCTTGACCCGGCGATCCATCCTCTTCACGAGTAAGCTGCTTCGACTTCGCGCTCCGCGCGATGGATACGCGGGTCAAGCCCGCGTATGACGCCGGGAGAGGCGGTGCCGCCTCACCGCTCCTGATCGCGCGCCATCGCTGTCAGGCGGCTCATGTTCTTCATCAGGATTCGCCCGCGCTGCAAGTCGAGGATGCCGTCCTTGCGCCACGTCTGGAGCTGGCGGTTGACGCTCTCGCGGGCGGCGCCGACATAGACGCCGAGCTGCTCCTGGGAGATATGGACCTCCGAGCCGAAGTCGGCCGCCAGTGCGCACAGGCGCCGCGCCAGCCGCACCGGCAACGGCTGCAGCACCGACTCTTCCATGCGTTCGCTCATCCAGCGGATGCGCTGGCAGAGTAGCGCGATCAGCTTGACCGCGACCTTGGGTTCGCGCTCGAGATGGCCGAGGAAATCCTCACGACGGAGCACGAACAGCTCGGTCGGCTCGCCGGCAGTGGCATCGGCTGTCCGGGTCTGGCCGTCGAGCACGGCGACTTCACCGAACAGATCACCGGGGCCCAGATAGTTGAGCGTCAGGCGGGAGCCGTCTGAGGCGCCGGTCTCGATCCGGACCAGGCCACGGCGTACACCGAACAGGGCGTCGCCCTCGTCGCCCTTCTGAAACAGGACCTCGCCGGATTGAAGCTCGCGGGTGTGGCACAGCCCGGCGATCCGCTGCAGCTCTTCGGGCCGCAGATCGGCAAACAGCGGGTTCATCTTCAGCATCACCGCGAACTCTGCTTGTGTACTCATCGCGATGAGGCACTCCCTTACTGTTGTGTCGGTGGAGCTGCCGCTCCGGTTCAAGCCGGACCGTGTCATGGGTCACAGAATTTTGGGCTCCCCGCGCTTAGCTGTGCGACCGTGCAGGTGTCTGGTTGTGATGTCGCAGACGTGGCGGAGTTTGCCTTTGGATCGACACGCCCGGTGACGTAAATAGACGCTCGGGTACTCGCCGCCGCGGCGGGTGGCACAGGCGTCTCCCGGTTGGGGATAGATCGAGATGAAGATCGGCAAAATTGCCGCAGCCCTCCTCGCCTTGCTGATCGTCGCCGCTTTGGCGCTGATGGTCGTCGGACTTCCGGCGGGCGCGCTGACGGCCGCGATCCAGTCGCGCGTGGAGTCGGAGACCGGCTACCGCATCGACATCGGCGGCGCCGGGAGGCTGTCGCTATTTCCACGGCCGGGCCTGACGCTCACCGAGGTGAAGCTGCGCGACCCCGCCGATACCCAGGCACCTCAGATCGATATTGCCGAACTCCGCGCCGAGCTGCCGCTCGGCAGCGTGTTGTCCGGTAAACCCGAGGTCAGCCAACTCACTGTGACCCGGCCGGTCGTTCGCGTCCCGCTGCTACGCCGACGTGCCGCCGCACCTGCCGTGCCCATTTCTCCGCGCGGCAAGGAGGCCAGGTCCGGCGCGCAGCCGACCATCACCCGCATCGTGGTCGAGGACGGCACGGTGATCCTGGCCAACGCCGCCGACGCGGTCGAGAACCGCATCACGCCGATCAACGCCACGATCGACATCGACGCGGCGCGCCACATGAGCGCCCATGGCGGCGCGCGGCTCGACAACAAAGCACTGCAGTTCGATATCACCGCAGCGCTGCCCGAGGACGCCAGCCAGCCCACGCCGGTCGAATTCAAGTTCGACGCGCCCGATCTGTTGCCGGCCAAACTCGCCGCCAAGGCCGAACTGCGCCGGCGCGGCCCGCTGCTGCAGATCAACAACCTGTCGGGCTCGCTCGGCGACGGCACGTTCAACGGCTGGGCGTCGGCCGATCTCGGCGGCAAGCCGCAGGTCAAGCTCGATCTCGACTTCTCCCGGCTGGAGCTGCCCGCTTCCAGAAGGCCGGCGCCACCGCCGGGCGCGCCGTGGAGCGACGCGCGGTTCGATCTCACCGGCCTCAACTATGTCGATGCCGAGCTGCGGCTGTCGGCGGCGGAATTCGATGCCGGCGCGGTTCATCTGGCGCCCGTCGCGCTCGACGCCAAGCTGAGCAACGGCGTGCTGGGCGCGCAGACATCCCAGCTCGGCGCCTATGGCGGCACGGCCACAGGCCGGATCGTCATCGACGCGTCGGGCCGCGTGCCGGCCCTCACGCTCAGCGGCGATCTCGACGGCATCCGCGCACTGCCGCTGCTACGCGCGGCCACCGATTTCGACCGGCTCGACGGCAAGCTGCAGGCCAAGTTGGCGCTGCAGGCCAGCGGCGACAGCCTGCGCGGCCTGATGACGACGCTCTCCGGCACCACCTTCGTCACAGTGCGCGATGGCCAGATCCGCGGCGTCAATGTCGCCGGCATGATCAGGTCGTTGATATCGAGTCCGCTCGACGGCTGGCAGCAGTCCCGCGACGAAGTCACCGACCTGACCCAGCTCGCCGCCTCGTTCCGGCTCGATCAGGGCAAGGCGCAGACGTCGGACCTCACGCTCGCCGGCCCGCTGGTGCGAATGACCGGCGCCGGCACGATCGATGTCGCTGCCAAAACGCTGGCGCTGAAGGTCGAACCAAAGCTGGTGCTGACGACGCAGGGCCAAACGCCGCAAGCCGGCCAAAGCGAGACGGCTCAACCGATCGGCTTCGGCATCCCGGTCGTGATCGAAGGGCCATGGGCCAGTCCGCGCATCTTCCCCGACACCGCCGGCATCCTCGACGATCCCGCCGCCGCCTATGCGCGGCTGCGCCAGGTCGGCAAAGGGCTATTCGGAGTGCTGGGCGGCAAGAGCGGTGCGGACTCGCCCGGTGGCGACGCACTGGGCGGCGCCCTCGGTGACAGCCTCGGCCGGCTGATCCAGCAGGGCCTGAGCGGCGGCGGCCTCGGCGTCACGCGCGGCGCGCCGCCGCAAGGCGCTCCGCCTGCCCCCGACCCCGCGCCGCGCGACAACGACGCCACCATGAACTCGATCATGAAGCAGCTGTTCAGCCGCTGATCTCGTGCACCGGTCGGGCCTTTCCCGTGCGGACGCCGGCTGCCACCCGGGAGGCAGGCCTGGCCGGCCAATCTGTGGTAAGAACTTCTGCCGCAGTTAGCGGAGATCCGGCCCTCCGGGCCGCTTCGTGCTGCAGAAGGACACGGATGGCAGGGCTCACCACGATCATCGGCGCACGGCGCGGCGGTCTGTTCGCCAAATACGTCGTCTCGCTGGTCGGGCTGGTGGTGTTCGTGCTGGCCGTCAACGGCGCACTGGAAATCTGGTTCAGCTACCGGCAAAGCCGCACCGCGCTGCTCGGCGCGATGGCCGAGAAGGCCGATACCACGGCGCGGCGCATCGAACAGGCGATGACCGATCTGGAGCGCCAGATCAGCTGGGTGACGCGCGCCAGCGTCGCCACGCTGGACAAGCGCCGCGACGACTACACGGCGCTGATGCAGCAGGTGCCGGCCATAACCCAGCTGGTGCTGGTCGACGGCGCCGGCCAGGAGGCGCTGCGGTTGACGCGGACCGGCATCGCCATCGGCAGCGGCCAGGATCTCTCCAAGGACCCGCAGATCGCCCGCGCGATCGAGCGCGGCTCCAGTTTCGGCCGCGCTTACTTGCGTGACCGCCGGCCCTACATGACGATCGCGGTGGCGCATTCCGGCCGCGATCCGGCGGTGACGCTGGCGGAGATCGACCTGCGTTTCCTGTCTCAGTTCGTCGGCGACGCCAGGATCAGCAAGATCGGCACAGCCTATGTGGTCGATAGCAGCGGCCTGGTTGTGGCGAGTTCGGGCAGCGCCGCTGTCCTTGGTGACGACCGCGCCGCGCTGCCGCAGGTCGCCGCTGCGTTGAAGAACGGCCACGCCGAAGGCGGCGGCCGGGATGCCGACGGCAACGCCGTGTTGGCGGCCGCGGACGCGGTGCCGCGGCTCGGCTGGGCGGTGCTGTTCGAACAGCCGCGCAGCCAGGCTTTTGCGCCGGTCGAGGACGTGCTGATCCGCACGGTGCTGCTGATCGGCTTCGGTCTCGTCGTCGCCACCATCGCCGGCATGGTGCTGGCTCGCCGGATGCTGGTGCCGATCGAGGCGCTGCACGCCGGCGCCAAGCGGCTCGGCGCCGGCGACTTCGGCCAGCGCATCGAAGTCCGCACCGGGGACGAGTTGCAGGAGCTGGCCGATCAGTTCAACTCGATGGCCGGACAGCTGCAGGAGACCTATGCGGGGCTGGAGAGCAAGGTCGAGGCCCGTACCCGCGATCTGGAACGCTCGATCGCCGAACTCAAGGCGCTTGAAGAGGTCGGCCGCGCCGTCGCCGCCTCGCTCGATCCCGCCGCGGTGCTGCCGACCATCGCCGACCGCGCGCTCGATATTACCCGCGCCGACGCAGTGCTGATCTACGGCTACGACGCCGCGTCCAAGTGCTTCACGCTGAGCGAGGCACACGGAATTTCGGCGACCGCCGGTGCCGCCTATGCGGCAATCGCCGCGGACGGCAGCATCCTCGGCGACGCAGCCGAAGCCGGCGAGCCGGTCGTCATCGGCCGTCTGGCCGATGCGCCCGATCATCCGCTGAAGCAACTTGCGCTCAGCGCCGGCTTTGCCGCTGTGCTGGTCGTCCCGCTGGTCGACCAGCAAAGCACGCTCGGCGCGCTGGTGGTGCTGCGCAAGAGTGAGGGCGACTTCCCAGCCAATCTGGTCGCCCTGATGCGCACCTTCGCTCATCAGGCCGTGCTGGCACTGCGCAATGCACGGCTCTTCCACGAGGTTGACAACAAGGGCCGCGAACTCGCCGCCGCCCATGCGACGGTGCAGCAGCAGGCCCACAAGCTGCAGCAGCAAACCGATCAGCTTCGCGACTGGAACAAGTCGCTGGAGGACCGTGTCGCCGTTCAACTCACCGAGCTCGAGCGCACGCGGCGTCTTGAGCGCTTTCTGGCACCTCAGGTCGCGCAGCTGATCGCCGCGTCGGACGGCCACGACAAGCTGCTCGACAGCCATCGCCGCGAAGTCACCGTGGTGTTCTGCGACCTGCGCGGCTTCACCGCCTTCACCGAAGCGGCCGAGCCCGAAGAAGCGATGAACGTGCTGCGCGAGTATCACAAGGCGCTCGGCGAACTGATCTTCCGCTACGAGGGTACGCTCGACCGCTTCGCCGGCGACGGCGTCATGGTGCTGTTCAACGCGCCGCTGCCGCTACCCGACCACACGAGCCGTGCCGTCAAGATGGCGGTCGACATCCGCGACGCGCTCGGCGAACTCACCGCGCGCTGGCGCCACCGCGGCCACAGCCTCGGCTTCGGCATCGGCATCGCCGCCGGCTACGCCACCATCGGGCAGGTCGGCTTCGAGCGCCGGCTCGAATATGCGGCGATCGGCAGCGTCACCAATCTGGCGTCACGGTTGTGCGCCGAGGCGGCGCCGGGCCAGATCATCGTCAGCCAGCGTGCTTACGCCGTCGTCGAGAACTTCGCCGAAGCGCGGCCGATCGCGCCGCTGACGCTGAAAGGCTTCGGCCATCCGATACCAGCCGTCGAAATTCTGCGGTGGCGCGAAACCGATCGCGGCGTAGCCGACACCAATAACGTGCGGAGCATCGCTGCACGTAAGGTATGAGGATGATGTTCTAACCGTCATTGCGAGCGAAGCGAAGCAATCCAGCTCGGTCCACCGAGCTGGATTGCTTCGTCGCTACGCTCCTCGCAATGACGTGGTGAGTCATTGCAATCGAGCGACCTTCCGCTGCTTGGCGAAGTTGGCTCGCTTGGCTAGAATTAGCTTGTCCGTAGCCATGGGCCAGGTCGGGAAGTTGCGGGAACGAGGACGAATGATGCGTAGGACGATTGCGTGCGATCTCTCCCGCCCCACAGCGCGTTGCGCGTGTACCATCGTGGCCGCGGCGGCATTGATCGCTACGATGTCTCCGGCCCACGCGGCCGACGATTCGGAGGCCGTCAAAGGACCGGCCGTTTCCGTTCTGAAAGCCACCAAAGCCTGCTTCCCGGCAATCGTCGAAGCCTCGGGCTTTCTCATCCCGCGCGACGAGGTCCAGGTCCGCCCCGATCGGCCGGGTGCCAAGGTGGTCGATGTGATGGTCGATGCCGGCGAGGCGGTGACGCAGGGTCAGGCACTGGCGAAGGTCGCCGGACAGGACGGCTCGACCACCATCAACGCGCCAGTCGCCGGGTTGGTGTCGAGTTCGACCGCCGTGATCGGCTCGCCCGCCTCAGCCAAGGGCGAGGCGCTGTTCACCATCGTGTCGCGCGGTGAATTCGATCTGGTCGGCCAAGTCGCGGCGCGCAACCTCAGCAAGCTCGCGGTCGATCAGCCGGCGACGGTGAAGATCGTCGGCGCCACAGAGGAGATGACCGGCAAGGTGCGAAGGGTGGCCGCCACCGTCGAGCCCAACAGCCAGCTCGGCAACGTCTTCGTCGGCATCGCCACCACCAAGCGGCTGCTCGCCAACGCCTCGGGCCGCGTCATGATCAAGACCGGTGAGAGCTGCGGCATCTCGGTCCCGCTGACGGCTGTGATCTATTCTTCGGCCGGCACCATCGTGCAAGTCGTCAAGCGTCAGACCGTCGAGACCAAGCTGGTCGAGGTCGGCTTGATGAACGGCGGCAATGTCGAAATCCGCGAGGGCCTGCATGAAGGCGACGTCGTCGTCGCGCGCGCCGGATCGCTGCTGCGCGAGGGCGATGCGGTGCGGCCGGTGGTGGCCGCCGACGCCGGCGGCAAATAGTTCAGTCGGACTGATGGCTGGATTGGCAAGTATATAGGCAAGCCGGACATCGGCGTTTCTACCTGCTTATTCACACAATGCGTTATTGCACCTGTGCATTTCACGATGTTGCTCGTTAACGCGACGATCAGCGGTCGGAACTAGTCGTCATCGATAACTTCAATCGATCGCGAGCAATTCCATGCGACTGACCGTGACGCGCGCCGTGCTCCTCTTTGGATTGACCATCGGCTCTGGGCTGATCGCGGCATTCGGCGCCAGTCATTATGGCCTGTCGCAACTCAAGGTCGGCGGTCCGCTGTACGATCAGTTGAAACTTGGTAACGATCTGGTGGCCGACATTCTTCCGCCGCCGGCTTACGTCGTCGAGGCCTATCTCGAAGCCACTATGGCGATGCAGGACCCCGAGGCGGCCGCTCTCCACCACGAGCGACTGAAACAGCTCAAGAAAGACTACGACGAGCGGCAGGCATTCTGGCGCAGCGCGCCGCTGGATTCGGCCATCAAGGCGCGGCTGATCAAGGACTCCGATCGCGAGGTCAGGCAGTTCTGGGAAGTGGTCGAGACCGGGCTGTTCCCCGCGCTCTCCGCCAAGGATCCGGACGCCGCGATGCTGGCCTACGGTCAACTGACTGCGCTCTATACCGCGCATCGTGCGATCATCGACGACATCGTCAAGCGCACCACCGAGCTCAACGCCGCCACCGAAGCCGCTACCGCAGTTCGCGTCAACGATCTCAACTATCTGCTATGGGGCGTCTCGGCCGGCGTCTTCGTACTCTTCGTCGTCGGGCTGACTGCTATTCTGAGAGGCGTGATCGCTCCGATCACACGAATGACCGAGGTGATGCGGCGGCTCGCCGAAGGCGAGCGTTCGATCGCGATCCCTGCCATTACGCGGCGCGACGAAGTCGGCGCAATGGCGCGTGCGATTCAGATTTTCAAGGACAATGCGCTGCGTGTCGAGGCGATGGAGTCCGAGAAGGACGTACGCGCGCGAGCCGAGGCCGAACGCCGCGACGAGATCCACAAGATCGCCGACGATCTCGACCGTGCCATCGGCCGGATCGTCCAGACCGTGACCTCCACCTCTGCCGAGATGGAAGCGGCGGCCAGCAAACTGGCCGGCGCCGCCGATTCGACTCAGCAGCTCGTCGGCAATGTCGCCGCAACCTCGCAGCAATCCTGCGCCAGCGCCCAATCCGCCGCGGAAGCCTGCACGGAGGTGGCCTCGTCAGCTTCGCAGATCGGCAGTCAGATGCGGCAATCACAAGACATTTCGCGCGCCGCAGTGCGCCAAGCGCAGGAGACCAACGCCAGAATTTCGGAACTCTCGAGCGCTGCAAATCGCATCGGCGATGTCGTCAACCTGATCAACGCGGTCGCGGCGCAGACTAATCTGCTCGCCCTCAACGCCACCATCGAAGCTGCGCGCGCCGGTGAGGCGGGACGCGGCTTCGCGGTCGTGGCCTCCGAGGTCAAGGCGCTGGCGGCGCAGACCGCCAAAGCCACCGAGGAGATCGCCGGACAGATCGCTCAGGTGAAGGCCGCGACTGATCAGTCGGTGTCGGCGATCGGGACCATCGGCGCCACAATCCAACAGATCTCGGACATTTCCGATCAGATCGCCGCCGCGGTCGACCGGCAAGGAACGGCGATGCGCGATATCGCCGGCAGCGTGCGGCAATCAGCCGACGGCGCCAGCGAAGTCTCGGGGACGATCATCACCGTGCGCGAGGGTGCCGAGCAAACCGGTGCGGCGTCGGCGCACGTCTACGAACTTGCCGCCTCCCTGCTCAGCGAAAGCCGCCACCTCAAATCCGAGGTCGACCGCTTCTCCGCCGCGGTGCGCGCGGCGTAATTGCATGATCTCGCAAGATGGGTTGAGCGCAGCGAAACCCATCCTGCGCTATCTACCTCAGCAAGAGCTGGGTTTCGCTGCGCTCTACCCACGCCATGGGTTACAAGCGTAACTACGCGCTCCTTGCCAGCGCGCCGTCGATCATCGCCACCGCGTTGGCGAGACCGTAGACCGCGACGAAGGAGCCGAAGCGCGGGCCTTTTTCCTGGCCGAGCAGCACCTGATACAGCATGTTGAACCAGTCGAGCGAGACGCCGGGCTGGCCGTCTTTGGCGGTCTTCTTGTGATCGAGGAACGGCTCGCGGCGGCCGATCTCGTAGACCACGTCCTGGATCGCTTCCGCCGTCGCATCTGCGGGAAGCTGCGACAGCGCATCGCGCAGATCCTGCAGCGCGGCGCGCTCCTGCTCGGTAGGCTCGCGGAACACCTTGGTGGGCGCAACGAAATCCCGGTAGTAATTGATCGCGTAGCCGACCATAGCGTCGAGCCGGGGATGAGTCTGCGGCGTCACGCCCGGCCGGTAGCGGCCGATGAAGCCCCATAGCGTCTCGGCGTTCTCGGCGTTCGACGACGAAACCAGCGTCAGCAGCAACTGGAACGTCACCGGCATGTCGGCCTTGGGCGGCCGTCCGGCATGGATGTGCCACACCGGGTTGGCGAGCTGCTGCTTGAGATCCTGGCGCTGGAAGCCGTCGAGGAATTGCTGATAGTCGTCGACGTTGCGCGGGATCACGTCGAAATACAGCCGCTTGGCCGCCTTCGGCTCGCGGTACATGAACAGCGACAGCGATTCCGGCGAGGCGTAGCGCAGCCACTCATCGATGGTCAGGCCGTTGCCCTTCGACTTGGAGATCTTCTGGCCCTTGTCGTCGAGGAATAGCTCGTAGTTGAAGCCCTCCGGCGGCGTGCCGCCGATCGCCTGGCAGATCTTGCCGGACAGCTTCACCGAGTCGATCAGGTCCTTGCCGGCCATCTCATAGTCGACGCCGAGCGCGGTCCAGCGCATCGCCCAGTCCGGCTTCCACTGCAGCTTGCAATGCCCGCCGGTGACCGGAACGGTGACACGCTCCTTTGTCTCGGGATCGTCGTACGACACCGTGCCGGCCTTCACATCATGCTCGACGATCGGCACCTGCAGCACCACACCGGTGCGCGGACAGATCGGCAGGAACGGCGAGTAGCTGGCGGCACGCTCTTCGCGCAGGCTCGGCAGCATGATGGCCATCACCTTGTCGAGCCGCTCCAGCACCTTGAGCAGCGTCGCATCAAACCGGCCACCCTTGTAGTAGTCTGTCGCCGAGGCGAATTCGTAGTCGAAGCCGAACGTATCGAGGAAGGCGCGCAGCCGCGCATTGTTGTGGGCACCGAACGACGGGTGCGTGCCGAACGGATCGGGCACGCTGGTCAGCGACTTGCCGAGATTCTGTTCCAGCAGCTCCTTGTTCGGCACGTTGTCCGGCACCTTGCGCAAGCCGTCCATGTCGTCCGAGAACGCGAGCAGCCGGGTCTTGATCTTGTCTT
>NZ_BADD01000118.1 GCF_000333455.1 Rhodopseudomonas sp. B29 | reverse complement strand
CGGGCACCCACCGGCATCATACGCTGGCGTCCGACGGTACTCGGACGTGGTGTTGGCGCACGTCAACGACGCATACGTCAAGAGTAATCCGGCCTTCATGATCGCACATCGTGACGAACCGGGCGCGCTGCAATGGCGCGACTACGTGAAGAAATGGGATCTATGGTTTCAGGAGACGCCGACCGCGCGTGACTATCTGATCCCATCGGGCTTCAGCGAAGGCTCGACCATGTGCCTGCGATTACCGGACGGCCGCTATGTCGGCGCCCTCCATGTCAGCTGGACTTCACCGGCGGCGGCGACCGACGATCGTCGGGAGATTATGGAGCGCTTCCGGCCGATCCTGGCCGAGGTCTGCGATCAGTTGCGCATGCCGCATCTGCTCGCGGAAACTCTGCCGGTCAACGCCCATGCGCTGGTGATATCTGCCAACGGCACCGCGTTCAGCCTGAAAGCACGCGCGCCCGGCGTTCATCTGGCACCGGACGGCGCGCTGCGGCGATTGCTGCTCGACACCGCCTCCGAGTGGTCCGCGCGGCGCTTTTTGTGGTGCGACGATCTCGGCCAATGTCACCGCGTCACGCTGATCCCGTGCCAGCGCAACGTCGTTCTGGTGAGCGAAGAACAGATCGAGTGGCCGCACGATCTGAGCTGGCGCGAGATCCAGGTGCTGCATCTCGTCACCACCGGCGCGTCCAACCCGCAGATCGCCGATCAGCTCTGCGTCGCGCCGCGCACCGTCTCGACCCATGTCGAGCACATCCTCGCCAAGATGGGATGCGCGTCCCGCACGGCGCTTGCTGGTCGCGCCGTGGCTGAGGGGCTGTTGCTTTCACGCGATCCCGGCAATCAAAATCGGCGTTGACTTCTGAGAGGAGAAACGCCGCGCCTGACGCTGTCCCGGATTCTGATCTGGTTTCGAGCGGCGAACAGTCGTCGCTGCAGCCTCGGCTACTTCAAATCTGAGGCCATTTCCGATATCGGCCATCTTTTGCATATTGTTCTTGGCTACTCGTATTCGCGCCGCCGATTTCCGCTTTGATTGATACCAACGTGGTTCTTACGAGGGAAATGATCGAAACCGATCAGCAACAAAATTGAATTCTTAGAGCAGACCTCCAGCATGTCTCGGAACCCCGCTATTCGCCCTATTCACCCTTGGCGGTTGAGTGTCACGTTGATTGTGATGACCGCTTCTGGCCCAAAGCGGACTTTAACGATGATGCACCGGTTGAATCGGTCGACGATGGTAGGTCGAGTACGGAAGCAGCATCACTGCCTTAGTGGATACCCTTGTTGACTTTGAAGTCCGATGGCACGAGTTGCGTGATTTCGCTGACCTTCGCCCCGGTGTATGCACAGATCCAGGGTACCCACCGCCTTGCGGACACGTATTCTTTCGATAGACCGCGCGGAGGCAGCGCAAAAGTACCCTTGAGGATGGCCATTGCCTCCTCTTCGGTGAAGCCTTTTTCGCGCTGCTTTTTCTTCTTCTTGACACGCACCGAAATGCCTTCCGCGACATTCTCAGTCAGCTGTCGTTGCTCCTTCGCGTAGTTGAGTGTGGCCTTGACTGCGGCGAGATAAGAATTCCTGATTGTACCTGGACTGAGGGTTTCCTCAGGCCTTCCGGCCAGTTTGTCTTTCTTCGATTGCGGCTTCTTTGTCTTTAGCAGGTGATCTTTCCACTCGATAATATTCGTAGCGGTGAGGCGCGCTAGGTCGTCGTGCCCAACCAACTCGATCAGCGATTTCAGCTTCGTTCGACAAGAACGGCGCGTCTTGTCGGCGAGGTCGGCTTCGTCGGCGTAGCGCTCGAACATGTCCATGGCATCGACCGCGCCGGCGGATTTCATAGCATCTGAAGGGGCAAAGCGTCCCGCGTCAGGATCGGGCCGCCAATCACCGCCGGCCAGTTTCTTGATGTGTTCGGCCGCCTGGACTTTGGCGCGGACAAATTCCTCGATGAAGAGATCCTGAATTTCTCCCGAAAGCCGCAGCCCCTTCCTCTCCAGAAAGGCGTCAGCTTCCTTGGCAAAAGCTCATTCGAAGGTGGAAATTCGGGGGGATCGGTAGAAAACGCCGCTTTTTCTCGCGCAACCGCCTGAGCTCTAAATCCCACTCGGCGGCGCGAC
>NZ_BADD01000119.1 GCF_000333455.1 Rhodopseudomonas sp. B29 | reverse complement strand
GCTTCACTTGCGCCATCGAGCACACTCCACACCACCGCTGCGCGGTTGGTTGTTAGGATTCCAGCAGGTCGTGCACGCGGCGCAGGAACACGCCGTGATACGCATCCTTGGTGGTCTTGTAGATCTTGTCCTCGACGACCCGCGGCGCGACGCCGCGGAAGCCGGACAGCGCCACAATCCGGAAGCCGTCATCCATCGCCGAAATCGCGTATTTGTCCGGCTGCGGCTGGCTGCGGAAGTAGATCAGCAGCCGCTCCAGCGCCTCGCTGTGCTGCAACTGCGGACCGCGGCGATGCTCGTCGATGATATCGGGCGTCACCAGCGTCTTCAGGAAGTCGCGCTGCATCTTGTCATAGCGGCGCCGATAGGCCTCGTCCGCATTGTTGATCTCGGTGGCCTCTTCGGGCAGCAGCTCGCCGCCCTTTTCGGCCCGTGTGGAACGCCGCTCGCTCTTCTTCTTGTTACGCCAGCTGCGGAACTGCTGCTTGATGCCGAAAATGCCGTTGCGCAGATAGATCACGGTCGCCAGCATGATCAGGCCGATGATGATCAGCCGCGGCGGGCCGAGCGTGATCATCACCTTGTCGAAGAACACCACGATCAACGTGCCCACCACTGCGCCGTCGGCGCGGCCGATGCCGCCGATCACCAGCATGGCGAGGCCGAGCAGCACGGTGTCGAAATTGAACAGCGAGAATGCGACGCCGCCGAAATTCGCCGAGTAAAATCCGCCGATGAATCCAAGCGCCACGGATGAGATCAGGAACACCCGCACCCGCGCCTGACGGAAATCGACACCCGTGGCCTGAGCGAATGCCTCACGCTTCTCCGGCGCCATGCGCAGGATGCGGCCCAGCCGCCGGCCGTTGACGAAGCGATACAGCAGGAGCGCCAGCAGCATCAGCGCCAGGCAGGCGTAGTAGGCGATCTGTAGCTGCCCGCTCTGCGACCACTCCTGAGGAATGTAGGTGTCGGCGCCGTAGAGGCCGCCGGTCGCCGCGCCGAACTCCTTCGAGGTGACGAAATAGACGCGGCACAGCTCGTTGAGCCCGAGCGTCAACAGCGCGTAATAGAAACCATCGAGCCGGGTCGCCGGAAGCGCGATCAGCCCACCGAAAATCAGGCCCACGACCGCACCAACCGGCGGCAGCAGCCACCATGGTAGGCCGAACTGGACCGACAGGAAGGCGGTGAGGAACGCCGCGTTGCCGACCACCGCGTAGGTCGCCAGCGAGAAGATGCCCGCCGTACCGATCACCAGCATCCAGCAAAGATTGATCGCGGCGTAGATGCCGAAAGTCGCGCCCGCCGTCAGCAGCGTATTCTCGAGCCGCATCGGCGTCAGCAAGGGCACCAGCGCGAGGACCAGCAGCCCCATCACCCACCAGATCGGCCGCTTGTCGACGATCGTCTTCTCGCGGCGCAGCGTCTTGGGATTGTACTCGCCGTGGATACGGAGCAAGCGCCGGCGGGTCGGCCAATAGCGCCAGCGATTCCAGGTCGCAGCGCCGTGACCGGGCCATTTGTAGTAGTAACGCAGCCGCCCCACCGGCGACAGAGCCACCTTCGAACTGCGCGTCGCCTCCCAGACGTCCTGATGACTGCGGTGCGGAACGGTCGGCAGCTCTTCGGTCTGCCCCTCTTTGTCCCAGACGTAGAGCGGATTGCGCCAGATCGTGCCTCCGGCTTCGGTCGAGCTCATCGTCAGGCCTCCCTCGCCTTGTCCAGCAGGCCGGCGATGCCGCGCGGCCGCACCAGCAGGATGGCGATGATCAGCAGAAACTGGGTGATCAGGACGTAGCGGCCGCCGACCGAGACTGTGGTCAACGCCTCGTTGAGGCCGAGCACCAGCGCGGCGATCACCGCGCCCTGCACGCTGCCGAGCCCGCCGCACAGCGCGATCGCGACGGCCTTGATCATCGGCATCAAGCCGCCGAAGGGCGAGATGTAGTAGGTCTGCGACAGCAGCACGGCGGACAGGCCGGCGAGACCGCCGGTGATAGCCATGACGTAGAACGAGGTCCGCCGCACGCCGATGCCGACGATCGAGGCGGCGTGCGGGTTCATCATCATGGCGCGGATTTCGAGGCCACGACGGCTCGACCGCATCCAGCGCAGAACGAGCAGCAGCATGATGACCGAGGTCAGCACGTTGCCCACCCGGTCGGCGGTGAGAACCATGCCGGACAGCGACAGCTTCCAGGTGCCAAAAATCTCCGGCAGGCTCTTCGAACGCGGCCCGAACCACCACATCAGCGTTTGGGTGCCAACCAAATTGATTGCCAGGGTGGCGATCAATCCGCGTGTCGTGAAGTTTGGCTTGTCGTGAATCGGGATGAACGCCACCGCGCAGACGAGAACCCCGCCGAGCGCACCGGCGAGGATTCCGACCGCCAAGACGGCGAGGCCGAACGAGGTGACATATTGGGCGAACAGCCAGGCGCCGTAGCCGGCGAAGGCAAACACGAAACCGTAAGAGAGGTTGAGCAGGCCGAGGCTCGACCAGGTGATCGAGACGCCGATCGCCAGCGTGCCGTAGATCGCGGCGAGCACGATTGTATTGCTGATGATGAACCACAGATCCATGTGATGTTACGCCTTGCTGAGATCGTGCAACATGAGAGCTGCGGAAGCCTCGCCCTTGAGCTTGCCGGCGTGCATCCCGATGATCCGGTCGACGCGGCCTTCAAGCAGCGCGACGTTCTGTTCGGCGATCACCATCGCCGACGTGCCGAGGTCGATCGCCATCAGGGCGTCGATCACGCTCTTGCCGATCTTCGGCGCGAGACCGAGCGACGGTTCGTCGACCAGGAACAGCGACGCCTCGGCCATCAGCCCGCGTCCGATCGACACCATGCGCCGCTCGCCGCCCGACAGCCGGCCGACCGGAACGTGCATCAGCTTCTTCAGCGGCGGGAAGATTTCCAAAATGCCGAGCTTGCGCTGCGCTCTCTCGCGCCAGGCGCGCGGCGTGAAGGCGCCGGAATCGAGATGTTCCTCGACGGTGAGGCCATGGAAAATCTCGTCGCCCTGCGGAATCAACGCAAGGCCGGACCGCACGATCTGGTGGGTGTAGCGGCCGGGGCCCTGGCTCCTGGTCCGCCCGACCTCGACGCCGTTGAGCTTGATCGAGCCGCGCTGCCAGCCGGTGAGGCCGGCGATCGCGTAGAACAGTGTCGATTTGCCGTGGCCGTTGAGACCGACGATGCCGATGCGCTCGCCGGAATTCACGATCAGATCGAGATCGTGAATCACCCGCATGGGGCCGTAGCCCGCCGACAGGCCGGAGACGTTGAGGACGTCGCGCCGATCGATCGAGGCGGGCAGCGGCAGTGTGGTTGGGGAGGCCAGCATGGGCTACGCCTCCTCGACATTTTCGAAATAGGCGGCGTGGACCTTGGGATCGGCCAGCACGTCCTTCATCAGCCCTTCCGAGATGACTTCGCCCGCATCCATCACCATGACGCGATCGGCAATCGTCGACAGCAGCTCGATGCGGTGTTCGACGATGATGATGGAGATGCTCATCTCCTTCGACAGCACACGCAGCAGGAAGTCGATCTCGTCGACTTCGGAGTTGATGAGCCCCGCGGCCGGCTCGTCCATCAGCAACAGAGACGGGCGGCGCATCAGCAGACAGGCGAGCAGCAGCTTGCGCCGGTTCAGCGTCTCGAGCTGAACCGCCGGCATGTCGGCGTCGACCTTGAGGTTGACGAGCTCGGCGCCGTATTCGGCGTCGTATTTGGTGAGGTAAGGCGGAAACGCCTGGCGTGCGGCCTTGAAGGTTTCCTCGACGGTGAGTTCGTCCGGGATCACCGGCGTCTGATAGGTGCGACCGATGCCGAGCCGGGCGCGGGCGTGCAGCGGCAGCGACGTGACGTCCTCTTCCTTGAACCGCACCTTGCCGCTCTTCGGCGCAATCCGCCCGGACAGCACTTCGAACAGACTGGTCTTGCCGGCGCCGTTCGGCCCGATGATGCCCAGCACCTCGCCACGTCCGACGCTCAGATTGATGTCGCGCAGGATCGTCCGGCCGCCGAGATCGAGGCTGATGTCGCTGCCGGAGAACAGCGGCGAACGCGGCGCGCCGCTCCGCCGATCATCCTGCGCCTGCTTCAGCATCAGGTCCACCACGGTGCCGGCTTGAGCTTGGCTTCCGACACCTCGGATGGGAAAATCAGCTTGTGGTCCTTGTCCTGCACTTGGAAGTACAGCTGCGCCATACCCTTTTCGAGCTCGGAGGCCTGAATCTCGTCGCCACCATTGTTCGGGAAATGGAAGGCCTCCTGATAGGCGTTGTTCATGTCGAGATAGCCGTTGACGCCGCGTTGCGGATTGGCGCGGATCCAGTCGGACACGTCCTTGAACTTGCGCGGATCGCCGACCGCCTCCCAGGCCTTCTTGAGGTAGTAGGTGTGGTCGTAGGCCAATCCCGTGTAGGCCAGCCCCATGACGCCGGGAAAGCGTTTCTTGTATTTGGCCCCGAACGCCTTCCCCTTCTCGTCGGCGTAAAGCCCGGCCGTACTCGACCACGCAAAGCCGTTGGCGGAACTGCCGGCCAATGTCAGGAATTCTGGCTGCGACGGACCGTATTGCAGATAGACCAGCGAATTCGGCACCGGATCGGCGACGAACTGCTTGCAGAACGCCGCGTATTCGGCCGCGACCCAGTGGTCCACCATGATGGCGCCCGCATCGACCTCCTTCATTTCGCGGATGACCGGCGACCAATCCTGAACCGGAAACTGAATATCGGTGACGCGGGCGACCTCGAACTTGCCGCGTTTCTTGATGGCCTCCTGCGCAGCCTTGGAAATGGTCTGGCAGTAGGCCACCTGCTCCTGAATGATGTGGACCTTGCGGTTCTTCGGCTTCCAGACGCCGACCTT
This sequence comes from Rhodopseudomonas sp. B29, assembly GCF_000333455.1. Taxonomy (GTDB): domain Bacteria; phylum Pseudomonadota; class Alphaproteobacteria; order Rhizobiales; family Xanthobacteraceae; genus Rhodopseudomonas. The sequence goes on along the minus strand of NZ_BADD01000119.1, from coordinate 689 downwards.
CTCCTCGTGCTCAAGCCACAGCGGATAGGTCCAGCCATAATTGACCTCGGACGGCGCCGTCTGGAATACGTGGCTGTATTTCTGAGGATTCTTCTTCACCGCCTCTGTGCCGGCGCGTTGGGCGTTGCCGTAGAGCAGCGGACATTTGTACTTCGAAGACGCGTCGATCGCCGGGATTGGCACCAGCGTGAAGGCGAACGAAATCGCATCGACCTGGGCGTCGATACAGGCGGCGATCGCCTGCTTGCTGCTCTCGGGCGACAATACGTCGATATCGACCTGAAACAGCTTGAGCTCGCGGCCCATGATGCCGCCGGCGGCATTGATTTCTTCCATCGCCAGCGTCGAGCCCTGGGTGAAGTCGAGATGATCCGCGACGCCCGCCGCCGAAGTCTGCGCCGATGGCATCCCGATGGTGATCGGCTTTCCTGTGAATGCCCGCGACTTGGTGATCCACGGCATCGCCATGGCGGCGCCGAGCCCGGCGGTGACGGCACGTCTGGTCAGTTTCGAAACCATCTCAACACTCTCCTGCAAAATCAGCCGACTACACGTCCGACGGCAAAGCAGGGGCGTGCCTGCAATCGGGCGCGCCGATGCCGGTGACTACTAGCGTCCACCTGTCCAAGCCGATTAGTCGTTGCGGGTCGAATCGCGTCGGCCGCGTTCGCACCGCGCGCAAATACTCT
>NZ_BADD01000120.1 GCF_000333455.1 Rhodopseudomonas sp. B29 | reverse complement strand
ATGTTGAAGATGTTGTGCCGAGCAGCAGCGCGCCGATCATGCGCTCACGGCTGGCAAACAGCTAGCCGACCACCGCGGCGTCGCGATTACCCTGCTTGCCCAGCCGCAGCATGTTGGCGCGCGACGCCCCGGTCAGCGCCGTCTCGCTGGCGGAGAAGAACGCCGAGCCGAACAGGCAGGCGATCACGACGGCCAACATGATCCAGTCCATGGTGTCCTCGGTAGCAGCGGGGTCGGCGCGCGAAGTCTCGCACGCGCGAGGCTGAGATTGGCTTAACTAAGCGCGCGCGAGCTGCCGCGCCAGGAAGTCGCGCACCGGCGTCGGCTCGACATCGTTGACGATGACGGCGCGGCCGATCGCTTCCATCAGGATGAAGGTGAGCTTGCCGCGTTTGACCTTCTTGTCCTGGAACATCAGGCCGAGCAGCGCGTCGGCGTCGGCCAGGCCTTCCTGCTGGAAGCCGGCGATGTCCTGCAGCCGGGTCGGCAGGCCGACTTGCGCCAGATGCTGCTGCAGCCGCTTCGCATCGCTGGCCGGCATCATGCCGCGTTCGGCCGAGAACTCAGCCGCCAGCACCATGCCGATGGCGACGCCCTCGCCGTGAAACAGCCGGTCGGAAAAACCGGTGGCAGCTTCGAGCGCGTGGCCGAAGGTGTGGCCGAGATTGAGCAGCGCGCGCTCGCCGGTCTCGCGCTCGTCGCGCGCCACGATCGCCGCCTTGGCGCGGCAGGAGGTGGCGATGGCGTGCTCGCGCGCCGGGCCGCCCGAGACAATCTCGGCGTGGTTGGCTTCGAGCCAGGCGAAGAACGCTTCGTCGCCGAGCGCACCGTATTTGGCGACTTCCGCATAGCCGGCGCGGAATTGCCGCGGCGACAGCGTGTCGAGCACCGCGGTGTCGGCGATCACCAAAACAGGCTGATGAAACGCGCCGAGCAGATTCTTGCCCTGCGGCGAGTTGATACCGGTCTTGCCGCCGACCGAGGAGTCGACCTGCGCCAGCAGCGAAGTCGGCACCTGCACGAAGTCGACGCCGCGGCGCAGGATCGAGGCTGCGAAGCCGGCGAGATCGCCGACCACGCCGCCGCCGAGCGCGATGACGAGATCGTTGCGCTCGATCTTGGCGGCGATCAGCGCCTCCGAGACTTGCTCCAGCCCCGCATAGGTCTTGGAGGCCTCACCCTCGCCGACCACGACACGTCCGTGCGCGACGCCGGCAGCGCTCAGCACCGCCTCGGTCTTTTCCAACCAGTTCTGCGCCACCGTGCGATCGGTGACGATCATGGTGCGGGCGCCCGGACGCAGCCTGGCAACGCGCTCGCCGAGCGAGGCCAGCACGTCGCGGCCGATCACGATGTCATAGCCGCGGTCGCCGAGCGCGACCTCGACGGTGATCGGAGCGGAGTGATTCAGAGGCGCAGTCATGTTGTCTCGTTTGGTGTTGGCGCGCAGCGGTGGACGCCGAGATAATCGCGCAGCGCCGCGACGCATTCGTCGACGACCTTTTCGTGCGGCACGTCGCGCGACGCGATGGTGATGTCGGCCTGTCGATACAGCGGATAGCGCTCGTCGATCATCCGGGCGATGGTGGCGGCCGGATCGGCAGTCTTGAGCAGCGGCCGGTCGGCGCGGCGCTTGACCCGGCGCAGGATGACGTCGGCATCGGCCTCCAGCCACATCGAGATCGCCTGGCTTCGGATGCGCTCGCGGGTCTCGGCGCGCATGAAAGCACCGCCGCCGGTCGCCAAGATCTTGGCGCCGCCGTCGAGCAGGCGCGCGATCACCTTGGCCTCGCCGTCGCGGAAATGCGGCTCGCCATGGGTCTCGAAGATCTCCGGGATCGTCATCGCCGCCGCGTGCTCGATCTCGGTGTCGGCGTCGAGAAACGGCAGCCCCAGCCGCAGCGCCAGGCGGCGGCCGACGGTCGACTTGCCGGCGCCCATCATGCCGATCAGCACGACGGGGCGATCGCCCAGAGCCGCGACGAGGTCGGCTTCCTGGGACCGGCCGGGCAGCGCCATCGGTGCGGTTTCGGACATTGTTTCCCGTCGGAACGTGAAGCACCAGCTATACTACTGCCGTCGCGGCGCTTGCCAGCCTCTCGTGCGGCGCCCCGGTCTCTTGCACCGGGCCGGCGAACATGATCATCGTCGGACCGCCCCGGCCGTTGGGGTTCCCGTGCGCCGAGACCCCGATGCCCACCCTGTTTCGCTTCCTGACGGTTGTCGCCGTGATAGGCGGTATCATCTACGGGACGATCTTCGTGCTGGCCAATTTCGTCTCGCCCAAGCCGCGCGAGATGACGGTGACGGTGCATCCCGACAAGTTTCTCAAGAAATAGCCGCTAGGGTGGTCGCATGAGACGCCCGCGCACCCTCGCCAGCTCTGCCGATCCGCTGCCCGAGATCGAAGCTCCGCCGCTGCGGCCGGCGTCCTATTCGGATGCGGGCCTCGCCGAGCTGTTTCTCGACATGATCGCGGCCGAACAGGGCGCCTCGGTGCATACGCTCGACGCTTATCGGCGCGACCTCGCCGACCTGTCGGCCTATCTGGGCCGGAAACGCACCAGCATCGCAGGGGCCGACACCGCGATGCTGCGCGGCTATCTAGCCGAACTGGACCGGCGCGGCTTCGCCACGACCACGGTGGCGCGCCGGCTGTCGGCGCTGCGACATCTGTATCGCTTCCTGCTCAGCGAACGCATCCGCGCCGACGATCCCGCGGCCATCCTGTCCGGCCCCAAGCGCGGCCGCGCACTGCCCAAGGTGCTGTCGATCAAGGATGTCGACCGCCTGCTCGATTGCGCCCGGCAGGCCGCCGAGGCCGACGTGCCGCCGCCGCTGCGGGCGCGCGCGGCGCGGCTGTATTGCCTGCTCGAAGTGCTCTACGCCACCGGCCTGCGCGTCTCGGAGCTCGTGTCACTGCCGCTGTCGGCGGCGCGGCGTGATGCCCGGATGATCGTGGTGCGCGGCAAGGGCGACAAGGAGCGGCTGGTGCCGCTCAACGGCTCCGCCAAGGCGGCGATGACGGCGTATCTCGACGCCATGAAGGCGGCGCAGACCGATGCCAGCAAAGGCGCGCCGGCATCCAAATGGCTGTTTCCGTCATTCGGCGAGAGCGGCCATCTGACACGGCAACACTTCGCTCGTGATCTCAAGGAGCTCGCCGAGCGCGCCGGCATTCCGCCGCGGCTGATCAGTCCGCACGTGCTGCGCCACGCCTTCGCCAGCCATCTGCTGCACAACGGCGCCGATCTGCGCATCGTCCAGACGCTGCTGGGCCACAGCGACATCTCGACAACGCAGATCTACACTCACGTGGTGGAGGAGCGGCTGAAGAGCCTGGTACGCGACCTGCACCCGCTCGGCGAAACCAACTAATCGGCGCTGCGACCGGTCATCCGCGACAGCACCTCGTCGCGCTTGACGAAAACGTGCCACGCCACCGCGCACAGGTGCAGCGCCAGGACGGCGCCGATGACCCAGGCCCCGCGGTCGTGCAGCACCTCGCCCCAATGCTCCAGCACGTGATCGCGCGGCACCAGCCTAGGCCATTGAAACAGCCCGAACCACGGCAGCGAATAGCCGCCGGCGCCTGAAAACAGATAGCCGCTGAGCGGCATGAACAGCATCAACGCATAGAGCGCCGCATGGCCGGCACGGCTCGCGAGCATCGTCAGTCGCCCGAGCGGCTGCCGATAGGCCGGCTCACCCGTGGCCAGCCTCCACACGAGGCGGATCGCCACCAGCACCAGCACGGTCATGCCGATCGATTTGTGGATCTCCAGCAGACCCTGTCGCGGCTGCTGGCCGGACGGAAAGTAGGCGGCGACAACGCCGAGGCCGATCGCCACGAAGATCAGCACCGCCATGGTCCAGTGCAACCAACGCAGGGGGCGATTGAAGGCGAAGGCGCTGGGGGTCTTCGCGGACACGATTTCGGGCAACGCGGCCGTCCTAGGTCTGAGAAGGCGCAGTTCCAGCGGATTCGACGCTGCCAGGCAAATAACCGGTCCGTTAGACACCTGTGATCGGGAGTCTCCTGGTGAAAAGGGCGCTGCCCCGACCTACGGGAATTGATGCACTCAAAATATATCTCAGACCATCTTTACAAGATCGCTTTATGATATATCTTGATGCCATCTTAATCGAGGAGATGACAATGTTTCATTTCATGCAGGATTCCCCGCGCGCTGATCGCCATGGCCGGTGGGGACACGAAGGCGGCCGTCACGGCTTCCGCCATGGCGGGCCGTTTCAGGCCGGCCCCCGCCGCGGCGGTTTCTGGCCCGGAGACGACGCCGGCGAGCACGAAGGCCGCGGCCGGCGCGGTGGCAGCCGGCGCATGTTCGACGGCAACGCGCTGCGGCTGCTGCTCCTGAAGCTGATCGCCGACACGCCGCGCCACGGCTACGACCTTATCCGCGCCATCGAGGAGCGCACCGGCGGCGCCTATGCGCCGAGCCCTGGTGTCGTCTACCCGACGCTGACCATGCTGAGCGACATGGGGTTGATCGAGGAGCAGGTCACCGAAGGCGCCCGCAAGCAGTTCGCCGTGACGGCGGACGGCACCGCCCATCTGGCCGAGCGCACCGACGAGTTGGCGGTGATCCTGGCGCGGCTCGACGCGCTCGGCGCCATGCGGGAGCGGTTCGACGTCGCCCCCGTGCGGCGCGCGATGCACAATCTGCGCAGCGTGCTGCAGAACCGACTTGGCGAAGGCCTCGACAAGGCCAAGCTGAACGAGGTTGTGGAGTTGATCGACCAGGCGGCCCGCAAGATCGAGCAGCTCTGAAGCGTTAGAGTATCGCGCGCGCGGCAGCCGAGCCCGCGACGGCCCCGCGCGCGCGATCGCCGCCACACCGCACTTGTCCCAGCCGCTTGACTTGAGCTGGCGTTGGCTTGAAAAGCCGGGCGCGGGCCGCACGGCGGCCGCTCATCTCCCCTTCTCGCTCCAGTCATGTCCGGGCCCATGCGCAGTTATCTCGACTTCGAAAAGCCGGTCGCGGAACTCGATTCCAAGATCGACGAGTTGCGCACGCTGGCCGCTTCCGGCAGCGACATCCATGAAGAGATCGAGAAGATCGAAGAGAAGGCCAAGCAGGCGCTGCACGACCTCTATGCGACGCTGACGCCGTGGCAGAAGACCCAGGTGGCGCGGCATCCGCAGCGGCCGCATTGCGTCGACTACGTCCAAAGCCTGATCACCGATTTCACCCCGCTGGCCGGCGACCGCAAATTCGGCGACGACGAAGCTCTGGTCGGCGGCTTCGGCCGCTTCCGCGGCGAGAGCGTTTGCGTGCTCGGGCAGGAGAAGGGCTCCACCACAGAGACCCGGCTGAAGCACAATTTCGGCATGGCGCGGCCCGAGGGCTATCGCAAGGCGGTGCGGCTGATGGAGCTGGCCGACCGCTTCGACATTCCGCTCATCGCCTTCGTCGACACTGCGGGCGCCTATCCGGGCATCGGCGCCGAGGAGCGCGGCCAGGCCGAAGCGATCGCGCGCTCGACTGAGGCCTGCCTGCAGCTCGGCGTGCCCAATGTCGCCGTGGTGATCGGGGAAGGCGGCTCGGGCGGCGCCATCGCGATCGCCACCGCCAACAAGGTGCTGATGCTCGAACACGCGATCTACAGCGTGATCTCGCCCGAGGCGGCGTCGTCGATCCTGTGGCGCGACGGCACCAAGGCGCAGGAAGCGGCGAATTCGATGAAGATCACCGCCCAGGACCTGCTGAGATTCGGCGTGATCGACCAGATCCTGGCCGAGCCCAAGGGCGGCGCCCACCGCGACCCCGACGCCATGATCGCCACCACCGGCGACGCCATCGCGGCCGCCTTCAATGAACTCGCCGGCCTCGACCGAGCCGCCATCCGCACCAAGCGCCGCCAGAAATTCCTGGAAATCGGCCGCAAGCTGGGCTGATCAGGCAGCCTGCGTCACCACAGGCACAACCTGCTCCTTCTCCCCGCGAGCGGGGAGAAGGGTGGGATGAGGGGGCTTCTCCGCTCGGCCGAGCGCTCGCGACGGTGCTGCCAGCCCCCCGTCCTCCAAAATCCCTCGGTCCCGCGGGCGCGCCCCCTCACCCGGTCCGGCTACGCTACGCTTCGCCGGACCGACCTCTCCCCGCGCGCGGGGCGAGGTTGCGCCGCGTTTCGGAGTGACGCACTCACCTGAAAGTAACTCCCGATTCACCATACTCCGCCCGCTCCCGCCCCCTTTGGCCCGCCGGCCCCAGTTTCGCCGCCGGCGCGGCGTTTAAGCGGTGTTCACCATCGGTGATGGGGGACGGCTCGGGTTGCCTTCGCGGCTTGCCGGAGCGGGGCCTTAAGGATAATCTTCTCTGAGCACCTGATCGCGCCGCGACTTGGCGGCAAGACCATGCTGCGTTTGGTAAATCCGCGCGAGACAATTTGCCGGCGGGACGGTCGGCAGGGCCAGCGTGGATCGCCTGCAAGCTCAGCGAAACTCGAATGTGGGGTACGGGTTTGCCGGTCGTGTGGGGAGCTTTGGTGTGAGAAGCTTGGCTGTGAAGAGCCCGCTTGTTCGCGCGCTGATGGTAACGGCTGCGCTGGCTGTGACCGCGCCGCTTCTCGCCGGTTGCAATAGCGACGAAATGGCCCTGGCTACCAACGCCAAGGCCAATCAGCCGGTACCGCCGAAGCTGGTGGCGGCGATGCAAGAGAAGAATATGGATCAGCAGTCGCCGATCCTGGTGCGACTGTTCAAGCAGGAAGCCGAGCTCGAGGTCTGGAAGCAGGACCGCACCGGCGTGTTCCAGCTGCTCAAGACCTATCCGATCTGCCGCTGGTCGGGCGATCTCGGCCCCAAGATCCGCGAAGGCGACCGTCAGGCGCCGGAAGGCTTCTACTCGATCTCGCCGGCGCAGATGAACCCGCGCTCGGCCTATTATCTGTCGTTCAACACCGGCTATCCGAACGCCTTCGACAAATCGCTCGGCCGCACCGGCTCCGAGCTGATGGTCCACGGCGATTGCTCGTCGCGCGGCTGCTACGCGATGACCGACGAACAGATCGCCGAGATCTACGCGCTCGGCCGCGACTCGTTCTTCGGCGGCCAGCGCGCGTTCCAATTTCAGGCCTATCCGTTCCGGATGACGCCGGCCAACTTCGCCAAGCATCGCAACAACCCGAACATGCCGTTCTGGAAGATGCTGAAGGAAGGCAACGACCATTTCGAAGTGACCCGGCAAGAGCCGAAGGTCGACTTCTGCGAACATAAATACGTGTTCGACGCGGCGCAGCCGCCCGGCGCGACGCGGCCGCTGCAGTTCAACGCCTCAGCCAAGTGCCCGAGCTACGAGGTCCGTCCCGACATCGCCGCCGCAGTGCGCGAGAAGCAGCAGCAGGACGACATCAAGGTCGCCGAGCTTGTTGCCAAGGGCGTGCCGGTGGCACGGCTACGCACCGGCATCGACGGCGGCATGAACCAGGTGTTCGCCTCCAAGATTCCCGATGGCTCGACCGGCCTGTCGGACAGCACGCCCGACTCGGTGACGTTGTCGATGCAGCGCGCCCCCGGCACCATCCCACCGACCGTGAACCCGCCGCGTCCGTCCGACAATCTGCTGCGCGCACCCGAAGAGCCCGCGACCGCCGTCGCGGCCGGCGCGCCCCACACGCGCGTCGCGTCGGCC
>NZ_BADD01000121.1 GCF_000333455.1 Rhodopseudomonas sp. B29 | reverse complement strand
GGCATTTTCGATTGTCGCTTTGCCGTTTCCGCAGCGGCAGACCGTACACATCAGCCGACCTCCCACTCTTTGACCCGCATTTCTTCGCCGCCCGTCACCTGGAGCTGATAGCTGCCGCAGGATGGGCACGGCTCGTAACGCTGCTTGATCTCGACGCTCTCGGAACACGCCATGCACCAGGCCGTCCCCGGCAGCTCGATGATATCGAGTCTCGCACCCTGCGCGATGGTCCGCGCCGCCACGGCCTCGAAGCAAAACTTCAGCGCCTCGGGCGCGACGTGGCTGAGCGCCCCGATCTCCAGGCAAACGACGGTGACTCTAGCGAAAGCACGCTTGCGCGCTTCGTCTTCGACGATGCCGATGATGCCTTCGCACAGCGCCATCTCATGCATGGCTGGCCTCGCGAAAATCCAGGCTAAAGCCGACGCAGGGATCGAACGAGCCGACCAGCGCCCGCACCGCATCCTGTCCCTGTGGGCCATCACCGAGGACCGCCCCCTTGAGGCTGCGGACCAGCGGCCCACGGGCGTGAAAGTTCCACTCCGTCGGCGCCAGAAACTCGAATGCAACGATCCGGTCTGCGTCATCCAGCGCAACGGCGTGATACAACCGGCCGCGCGCGCATTCGACGGCGGCCGCGCCCTTGCGATCGCCGAGTTGATAGCTGGCAATCACGTCATTGCGGTCGTCGTCGCCACGTTCGAGCCAGTCGCAAAGCTGCGCAATCTCGGCGACGCGCGCGTTCAGCCGCGCAGCAGGACTAGTCTCGGCCGCCTCGCGGCTAGCGCTACGCGCCCAGACGCCGGTCTCGGGAATTCGCCCCTGCAGATCGGGTGCGTCTGAAAAGGCAACTCCATCAGCGAGCAGACGGGTCACGATATCGAGATCGTCGGCGGCCGTGAGGAACGATGGCTCGACCATTTGTTGCGACCGCAGCCCGCCGTCCTGTGCTGCGCTGTCTGCGCACGGGTTGGCCGGCGCGATGGCTCGGTCCCCGCCAAAAATTCCCAGCGTCGCAAGCGCTGCATTGATCCGCGCCACTGCATCACGTCGGACCTCCGGTGATGGCGCCTCATCCAAATTTCCAAGCAACGTCGCCGCCTGCATCACCTCGCGCACGGCGGCGGCGCTCGTCGCGTCGAGCGTGTGCATTCCAACGAACATCCCGCGCACCAACTCAGTCAGCCGTTCGGCCATCACCAAAGTGAGGCGCTGCCGAGCTGTCTCGCGCGTGGCCTGCCGCTGTTGCGCGGCTTCCACCGCGGAGACGAACGCCACCTGATGCGCAACCGAGCATAGCGAAAAAAGTCGCGGCAACACCGGCAAAATCGACTCCGACGGCTTTCCGGCGAACAGCCGCGTCAGCGGCGGCCGGCTACGCGGCGTGATCGCGACATCGGCGATCGTGGCGCCGGCGAGCCACACCGTGACGTCGATCTCGTTGCGGAAGCCAAGGCTCATCCGCGCTTCTCCGTCAGCGTCCCACGCAGAAAGCTGCGCCGGTCGATCGGCTTGGTCGGCGGCTCGCGGCGGCGCACCGCCTCTTCGCTATCGGACGGCAGCATCAGTTCGGCGAACACAGCCTCGGCGGTCGCGCGCGCCATTTCCATGTCGGCGAATTCGAACATCGGCGAGAACAGCGAGCAGCTGGCAATCCGGCCCATCTGCCCGACCTCGCTCAGGCTGAATTCGATGTCGCCGGCCGGAAATCGAATCCGCAAGCTCGGGCCGGCGACCGCCTGGGCCACCGCGCTCGCCGGCATCACCACGTTCATGAACCAGGGCGTCACGATGATGCCGACCATCGAACCGTTGAAGCGGCGGAAGCCGACGGCTTCAACACTCAGCGCCTCGTTGTAGATCGGCAGATCGCGCATCGCGCGGTCGCCGATCTCGCGATAGCCACGCGCGAGTAGTTCGCCCCATGTGACCGCATCGGCATCACCGGCCGAAGTGGACGGGGTCTCTGGCGCGCATCCGCTCATGTTTCGATCGCCATG
>NZ_BADD01000122.1 GCF_000333455.1 Rhodopseudomonas sp. B29 | reverse complement strand
TGCGGATATCGGCGCCGCGCGCTTTGGCCTTCAGCAGCGACGCGCCCTGCGAGCCCGGGACGCGCATCAGGTCGCCATAGACGCAGAGAATGATCTCCGGCCGCTCGGCGAGGCGGATCGCCATGTCGATGCGTCCGGCCGGCAGCACGCAGACCGGACAGCCGGGACCGTGGATCATGCGCACGTTGCCAGGCAGCATATCCTCAAGGCCATAGCGCGAAATCGCATGCGTATGGCCACCGCAAAATTCCATGAAGCGATAGGATTTTTGCGGATCGGCTTCGCTGCGGATCGCCCGCGCGAGGCCGAGCGCGATCTCCTTGTCGCGAAACTCGTCGGCATATTTCATCACGCCACTCCCTGCGGCTCGGCGCTGAGTTCGCGGAGCAATTCGAGCGTCTGCCTCGCCTCCTCCGGATCGATCTTGGCCAGCGCGTAGCCGACGTGGAGGATCACGTAGTCGCCGATCGCGGGATCCTCGATCAGCGCCACCGAAATCTCCTTGCTGACGCCGTCGATCGAGACGACGGCCATCTGGTCGGGCAGCAGTCTCGTGATCTCAGCAGGGATAGCGAGACACATCAGGCGTTTCCTTCCGGACCATGTTGTTGTTCGATTTGAAGAGCTGCGATCCAAGCCTGACCAAGGCTAAGCCCGCCGTCATTGGGCGGCAACTGCCGCGGCAACAGAGGCACAAGGCCGGCGGCAAGGCAGCCGCGTTCGATTGCTTCCGACAGGATGGTATTGAGGAAACAGCCGCCGCTGAGGGTCACCGTCGTGATGCCGGTGTTGCGCGCTGCGCGGATGATCCAGTCGACACAAGCAGCAGCGAAGGTGCCGTGGAAGAGCTCGGCGCCCTCGACCGGATCAATCTTGTCGGCCGCAAGGCGAGCGAACAGAGGCAGCAGCGACAGCGTGCCGTTCTCAATCGTCCAGCCATCCGCTGCGACCCGCGGTACGCGCACGCGCGCCTCCAGCTTCATCGCGGCTTCGCCCTCGTAGCTCTGCACTGGGCATAGGCGAAGAAGCGCCGCAGCCGCATCGAACAACCGCCCGGCGCTCGTCGTCATCGGCACGCCGCTTTGCGCCAGCATCGCGGACAGCTGCGTGGCCTGAGGCTGTGAGGAGAAGAGCGGCGCGATCATCTCGGCGCGTCTCAGAGCATGCAGCACGCCTGCGGCCATGCGCCAGGGCTCGCGCGCGGCACGATCACCGCCGGGCATCTTCAAAGGCAGTAGATGTCCCAACCGCTCGAAGCGGCCGCCCTCGCAGCGCAGCAGTTCGCCACCCCAAGCCCCGCCGTCGCTGCCGCGGCCGAAACCATCGAGCACCAGGGCCAGCGCCGGTCCGGCGGCTCCATGCTCGGCCATCACCGAGGCCGCATGCGCATGATGATGCTGAACGGCGATCAGCGTCTTGCCACTGGCCTCGGCAAAACGTGTCGACGCCATGTTCGGGTGTAGATCATGCGCGACGAGGACAGGCTCGACATCCAGCGTTGCCAGCAGATGGCGGACGGTCTCTTCGAAGAAGCGAACACCCTCGACGGTGTCGAGATCGCCGATATGCTGCGACACGAACGCCTCGTTGCCGCGTGTCACCGTCACGGTCGACTTCAGCACACCGCCGACCGCCAGGATCGGCGGCACCGGCCGTGCTAATCGAATCGGCTCAGGGACGTAGCCGCGAGCCCGGCGGACGAACTGCTTTCGGCCGGCGACGACGGCCACCACGGAATCGTCCGCTCGGGTGACGATGTCCCGGTCGTGGGTGACGACGAGATCGGCGATGCCGGCAAGCCGCAGCTCCGCCTGCCGATTGTCGATCAGCAACGGCTCGCCGCCGGGGTTGGCGCTGGTGACGACCAGCACCCAGCGCCCGTCAATCCGACGATGTGCAGACTCCAGCGCGTCGAAGATCAGGTGGTGCAGCGGAGCGACCGGCAGCATAACGCCGAGGCGCGTTAGTTCTGGAGCTATCGAGGGAGCCAACAGACCGCACGATTGCATCAGCACGATCGGCCGGGCTGGCGTTTCCAGCAGTTCGAGTTCAACGGCATCAGCGCTGGCGACCTCGGCGGCTTGGGCTCGCGCGCCGACCATGACGGCAAACGGCTTCTGATCCCGTTGCTTGCGCTGCCGCAGCCGTTGTACCACCGCCTCGTCACGAGCGTCGCAGACGAGCTGATAGCCGCCGAGCCCTTTGATCGCGACGATCCTGCCCGCAGCAATCGCGGCCGCGATGTCGGCGATGTCGTGGCTGAGCCTTGGCCCGCATTGCGGGCAGGCGATCGCCTCGGCGTGAAAACGGCGGCTGCTCGGATCGGCATAGTCGTGCGCGCAGGCGGCGCACAGCGCGAAGCGCTTCATCGACGTCGTTGCACGATCGTAAGGCAGCCGCTCGGCGATGGTGTAGCGCGGGCCGCAATGCGTGCAGTTGACGAAGGGATAGCGATGGAAACGACTGGTCGGGTCGAACAGTTCGCTTAGGCAGTCCGGGCATGTCGCCGCATCAGCGACGATGCGCGTCGACACCCTGCCTTGCCGGCTGGTGTGGATGCAAAACGCATCACTTGCCATTGCACCGACCGTCTGCACCGATATCTCGTCGATGCGGGCGAGCGGCGGCTTTTCGAGCGGCAGCGCGGCGACGAAGTCCGAGGCGCGGTCGCCCTCGACCTCGATGACGACGCCGTTCGGATCGTTGGCGACGAAGCCGCCGAGCCGATAGCGCGTGGCGAGGCCGTACACATAGGGACGAAAGCCGACGCCCTGCACCGCGCCGCGCACATGGAGGCGCAGCCGCTGTCTCACCGATGCTGTGGCCCGGCTTTCCACGTCACTCCGCCGCTGATTGCGTGGCCGACTTCATGGCCATGCACCGCTTGCGGATCCAGGCATAGAACGCCGCCATGCCTTCGCCGGTGCGCGCCGACACCGTCAGCACCTCGATCTTCGGATTGACACGCCGCGCGTACTCGACGGTTCTGGCCAGGTCGAAGTCGAGCACCGGGGCGAGATCGATCTTGTTGATCAGCATCAGCGCTGAGGCCGCGAACATGTCGGGGTACTTCAGCGGCTTGTCTTCACCCTCGGTGGTCGAGAACACCACGATCTTGCAGGCTTCCCCGAGATCGAACGCCGCCGGGCAAACCAGATTGCCCACATTCTCGATCATCAGAAGGCCGCCATTGAGCCAGGGCAGCCGGTCGTAGGCCTCGCCCACCATCGCGGCGTCGAGGTGACAGCCCTTGCCGGTGTTGACCTGAATCGCCGGCACGCCGGTGGCACGAATGCGTTCGGCATCGTTGGAGGTCTGCTGATCGCCCTCGATCACGCCGATCGCGAACTCGCCCTTCAGCTCAGAGACGGCGCGGACCAACAGCGATGTCTTGCCGGCCCCGGGGCTGGAGACCAGATTGAAGGCGAGCACGCCGTCGGGCGCGAACCGCGCGCGGTTGTC
>NZ_BADD01000123.1 GCF_000333455.1 Rhodopseudomonas sp. B29 | reverse complement strand
GGCTTCATGTCACCGTCCTTCGTCGGCATCGTGCCGTCGATCGAGATGGTGATCTACACCGCGGTCGGCGGCCGGCTGTCGATCCTCGGCGCCGTCTACGGCACGTTGCTCGTCAACTTTGCCAAGACCAGCCTGTCGGAATCCTTCCCCGAGCTATGGCTGTTCGGTCTCGGCGGCCTGTTCATCGCCGTGGTTCTGGCCTTCCCCAACGGTCTCGCCGGCATCTGGGGCGACTATGTCCAGCCGCGGATCGACCGGCTGTTCGCCTCGCGCAAGCCCGGCTCCGACTCCACCAATGGCAAGTCGTTCGGCCCCGTCGCCGACGGCGCACCGGCCGAATAGGAGAGACCCATGCTGATCGGTCATCAACCCAAGGACTTCCTGCTGTCGGTCGAAGGCCTGACGGTGTCGTTCGACGGCTTCAAGGCGGTCAACGATCTGTCCTTCTATGTCGAAGAGAACGAGATCCGCGTCATCATCGGCCCCAACGGTGCCGGCAAGACCACGGTGCTCGATCTGATTTGCGGCAAGACCAAAGCCACCTCCGGTGCGATCCACTTCCGCGACAAGGATCTCACCAAGATGAAGGAGAACCAGATCGTCCAGGCCGGTGTCGGCCGCAAATTCCAGAACCCGTCGATCTACGACGATCTCACGGTGTTCGAGAATCTGGAGATCTCCTATCCGCGCGGCCGCACCGTGTTCGGTGCGCTGACCTTCACGCGGGACAGCGTGGTGCGCGACCGAGTCCACGAAGTCGCCGAGATGATTTTCCTGAAAGACAAGCTCAACATGAGCGCCGAGCTGCTCAGCCACGGTCAGAAGCAGTGGCTTGAGATCGGCATGCTGCTGATCCAGGACCCCGAGCTGTTGATGCTCGACGAGCCGGTTCGCGGCATGAGCGTCAGCGAGCGAATCAAGACCGGCGAGCTGCTCAACACCATCATCAAGAACCGTTCGGTGCTGGTGATCGAGCACGACATGAAATTCGTCGAAGACATCGCCCACAAAGTCACCGTGCTGCACCAGGGCCAGATTCTCTCCGAAGGCACCATGGAGGCGGTGAAGAACGACCCCAAGGTCGTCGAAGTCTATCTGGGACATTGAGCATGATGGTGTCCGCCCCGATCGCGTTGGCCCCGAACAGCGTGTACCAATAAGCGTGGGCGGGCGACAGCGCGGCGAAGCTGCCGGCAATCCACATCGGCGGTGGGACCGTATTGCACGCGCCGACGAATCCGCGCGCCAGAATTTGGCGATGGATGAACGCCCCGTCGACCATCGGCGACAGGGTGGACGTGCCGAGATTGACGTCGTGCTGGAAGGCGTTCAGCAGCGACAATTCCTCGTCGTCTGGCAGCAGCAGAAGACGGCCGATGACAGCAGCGCTCCAAGCCGCAGTACGCTTCAGATCGGCATAGGGCGCCAGCCTGAAGGCCGAGGCGACTTCCGTCGAGACATCGGCGAATGCCAATGCACCGGCCTGGACCTCCGCACAAAGGCCGATCTGCGCCACAGAGCGCGGATTGGGTTCGCGCAGCACACGGCTGCCGTGATAGTCGCGTACCGACCCCTCGCCCGAGCAGCAGATCTGCTCCAGCATCAACGCGTTGCGCACCAGCATACGGTTGGCATGAGGAGTGACGGTCGTATCGGAGATGAATCCCTCCGCACTGTCGCGGTCGGGAACGTCTTCCAGCGCGTCATTGAGAGAGAACAGATAAAGGCCGTGCAACCGCAGCGGCACGCCTTCCAGTTGCAGCACACGGCTCAGCGCCTTCTGGACGTTGCCCGAATAGCCGATATCGACCAGCACCAAATCGGTGAGCCTGTCGAAATCCGGAAACATCTCGCGCAGATAGCCCATTAGGCGGGCCCGTATGCCGGAGGCGAGGTCGGCGATATCGCTCTGCTGCATCAAGCCAGGCAAAGCATCGGCTAGATCGGCGCCGGTGGCGACGCCGTCGGGGAAGGCTGATAAGAACGTCGCAACGGCCGGCGGCAGAACTTTCAGCATGTCGCGGAAAGTCGGCCCGTCGATGCGTGGAATTTTCCGGAAGACCTCGCATACCGGCTCTATCGTGTCCGCGGATGCAAGCAGGCTGACCCGCCGATTGACTTCGAGATAAGCCGCAGGTGCGCCGCCGCACTGTTGCCAGATACGATGCGGCAGAAAGCCGTCGCGGCCGAGGAAGCCGATGCCGACTCGCCGATCCGGGCTGGCAAGCGCAGAGCATCGAGCCGTTACGAACGTGTTGAAGGCCTGCATCACCGGGCCAACCACGGTGACGCCGAGGTGATAGGCGGCCGATCTCTCTGCCGAGCGCGCCGCGACCATGCGACGGAGCGTGCGGGCGCCACCGTCGAGCTGCGAGGGACGAGCTTCGCACAACAGTTCGAACAGGGACGCCTCGCGATGCAACCGCGACGTCAGTCTCGCGCCGGCCTGCGGATAATGCCGCGCCCGAATGCCGTGGCGACGCGCGCCCTTGATGTCGGCGTGTTCGTTGTCACCGATGTGCATCGCCAAATCGACATCGATGCCCTCCTGGGCCACATAGGTGGCGAACAGGTCCTCGCTCTTGCCGGTGCGATGTTCGCAAGACGCGTAAAGGAAATCCCATTCGAGTCCTGGGCTGCAGGCGCGCAACAGCAGCGACAGCCGCGCGGAATCCCAATAGGTGTCGGAAATGAATCCGACGCGGCGGCCGTGCTGCTTGTTGTCGAGATATTGCGAATGTATTTCCGGATTTGTCCGACACAGGTCGAGCTCCGCCGCGAACTCCGCCGCGACCAACTCGCCAAGGGCATCTTCAGTCAGGCCGAACAGCTTGAACGGGAAGTACGAATAGATTTCCGTGATGTGTACTTCGGGTGACCCGTGACGCTCCTGGGCTATCCTGTGCGCGCGGGCTTCGGCCAACATTCGATGCTGACAGAAATTGTCAGACACATTCGGAAAAGTAAGCGAAATGCGGGAAAGCTGAAAAGCCCTTTCAAATACGCCACTCGGCGTCGTGCACGCGCGCACCAGAAATGTATCGAAAACATCGAACGAACACGCGTACTTCGTCAACGGCCGCTGTTCGTTGCCGACAGAAACGGCTTTCATACTTCGCAATCCGGTTGTTTGTCGCCGGTTCAACGTTTAGTTAGTAAAAATCAGGCGCAACGGACGAGAAAAAATTAGTTCGCTTTGCCATTCGACGTGATCAGCGACTGACAGCGTGATGATTTGCGCTAGTCTCGATCGCATGATTCGCAAGTCATCACTGGCCGCTGACCACAGCCAAAGCGCAACCGACGCAGCAACATTTCGTCGCTCGGTCGCGCACGTGATCGGGATCCTGGTGGTGGCGCGGCGCACGACAGCCGAGCGACGATCGCGGGCTGCGCCGTCGCTCGGCTCGCTGAGCCTCACCAACGGTCGAGCGCAGGAGACGCAACCCAGCGCGGATTCAAGTCGGCAAAAACTGCCTGGCGGTCGGCAGAAAATACCTACTAAGTATATGAAAAATAATAAAAATTCTCCGCCTGGATGGATGCGGAAGACCGTTCAACACGATGAGGCCGGACTGGGTTGGGGCCAGCGGCGTTGCGGGTTGGAGGGTGCGGAATGAGTTACGCGGTCGAAATCCTGGCGCCTGCCGAGGCCAGCGTCGCAACGTTCGCGCCGGCCGACGAGCCGACACCGCAGACGATCTCACCGCCCCTTGTCCCCGACGCTCCCTTGCCCGGGGACATGATCTTCGATGAAGACGCCGAACTGCTCGATCGGCTGGCCGCCGACGATGAGGCGGCCTTCCGTGCTTTGGTGGAGCGCCACATCGATCGCGGTTACGCCGTCGCGCTTCGTATCCTGGGCAATGCCGCGGATGCCGAAGACGTGGTGCAGGACACCATGCTCAAGGTCTGGACCCACCGCGGCCGCTGGCAACACGGCCGCGCCAAATTCTCGACCTGGCTGTATCGCGTCATCAGCAATCGCTGCATCGATCTTCGACGCAAGCCACGCACCGAGGATGTAGAAACCGTACCGGAAGTCGCCGATCAGCAGCCCGATGCGAGTCTGGTGATCGAGCGCAGCGAAGTCAGCAGCCTCTTGGAAGTGGCGATGCGGCGCCTGCCGGAACAACAGCGGCTGGCGCTGATCCTGTCGTATCATGAGAACATGAGTAACGGCGAAATCGCCGCGGTGATGGCAACTACCGTCTCCGCGGTGGAGTCGCTACTCAAGCGAGGACGGCAGCAACTTCGAACGCTGCTGCGCCGACACGAGCGCGACCTGCGCGGCGTCTTTACCGACTGTTGACCATAACCTCAGCTTTGCGCGCTTTCTCCGCCTGATCGCGCGGGGTCGCTTCGTTCGAGCATCGGACGGGGACCGATCCGCGTCGTCCGGTGTCATCGCCGCGATGCGGCAGGTCATGCCGATCAGCTCAGGAGCCTTGCAATGCCCGCGATCTCGACCAACACGGCGGCCAATTCCGCGGTCCGCTATCTCAACATCAACTCGGCCCAGGAAACCAGCGCACTGTCGAAGCTATCGAGCGGTTCGCGCATCACGTCGGCCTCCGACGACGCCGCCGGCCTCGCCATCTCGACCCGCATTTCGTCCGACATCACCACCCTGCAGCAGGCCGCGACGAACTCGTCCCAGGCCGTCGCCATTCTGCAGACCGCCGACGGCGGCGCGTCCAACATCAGCGACATCCTGGCGCGTATGAAGTCGCTGGCCTCGGAGTCGGCCTCGGGCACCACCACGGATTCCAGCCGCGCCTACATCAACTCGGAATTCTCACAGCTCTCGAGCGAAATCGACTCGATCTCCAGCGGCACCCGCTATTCCAGCCAGAGCCTGCTCGATGGCACCAGCGTGTTCGCCTCGGGCGTTTCGGTCCTGGTCGGCACCCAGAGCAGCGACACCATCACCATCACGCTGTCGAACTTGAAAGCTTCGTCGCTCGGCGTGTCGTCGCTGGATGTCAGCTCGCTGAGCGGCGCCACTTCCGCACTCACCGCCCTCGATACCGCGATCAACACCGTGTCGGCAGCCCGCGCCAGCATCGGCGCTCAGGAATCGCGCTTCAACTTCAGCGCCAATTCGATCTCGACCCAGACGCAGAACCTGCAGTCGGCAAATTCGGCGATCGTCGACGTCGATATCGCCTCCGAGCAGGCCACCCTGTCGTCGGCCGAAGTGAAGACCCAAGCGGCGGTCTCCGCCGGATCCGCCGCCAACCAGATGCCTCAGTATCTGCTGAAGCTGCTCGGCTAATGAAGCCACCGCCGGGCCGGCTCAAACCGGCCCGGCACCATTTTGAGACCGGTGCCCGTCCATGACCTCCGTCAGCAGCACGTCAACGACGACGCCCACGACCACTTCGACGACGAGCAGCTCGACCTCCTCCGGAAGCTCGGTGACGACGTCCGGCACGTCCACAACCTCGACGATCGACTGGGACTCTCTGATCGCAGCGGCCGTCAATGCCAAGCTGGCTGCCGCCACTTCCATTTCGACGCAGATCACCGCCAACGAGGCCAAAGTCTCGGCCTATCAGACGCTGCAGACCGACCTCAGCACGTTGTCCAGCGGACTGACGTCGCTGGCAAGTTCGGTCGTGAACTCGCTGGCCACCAACGCGTTCGCGACGCGGTCGGCGACACTCAGCTCGACCGGTGATGTCAGCGCATCCTCGGCCTTGTCTATGTCGGTGCAGAACGGTGCGGCGACCGGAGATCACACGCTGACGATCAGCCAGCTCGCCACGGCCCACAAAGTCATGAGCTCCGAGCAATCGAGCACCACGAGCGCCGCCGGCATCAGTGGCACGTTTTCGCTCGGACTGGCGGGAGGCAGCACCGCCGATATCACAGTCACGAGCTCGATGTCGCTGCAAAACATCGTCGACACGATCAACGCACAGACATCCACGACCAACGTCGAAGCTTCGATCGTTCAGGTATCGAGCGGTTCCTACCGAATGGTCCTGACCGGTACGCAGGACGCCGCCGCAATCACCTACTCCAGTTCATCGGGCGACGACGTCCTCAACAGTCTGGGCTTCACCGACAGTTCCGGAACATTTTCCAACGTCCTTCAGACCCCTCAGGCTGCCGAGTTCACGCTCGACGGCATCTCGATGACGCGCGACACTAACGACATCACCGACGTGCTCTCCGGGGTGACCTTCAATCTGCTGCAAGCGACCCCGAGCGATTCCACGATCAATATCGACATCGAACCTGATACCAGCCAGATCAGCTCGGCGCTGCAGACCTTCGTGACCAACTACAACGCCTACCGCGACGCGGTGATCGCCCAGCAGGCGACCAATTCCGACGGCACCGCCGCGTCCGGTGCGGTGCTGTTCGGCGACGGCACCATGCGCGACATCACCAATCAGCTCGAAGCCGCGCTCAACAGCACGGTCGGTGGCCTGACAATGAGCGATCTCGGCCTGTCGTTCAACGACCAGAACGAGCTCGAGCTCGATACCGGAACGCTCTCGAGCATTCTGTCGACCAACCTGAGCGGCGTCACCAAGCTGCTCTCCGCTCAAACAACGACGTCATCGACACAGCTCAGCGTCGTCAATACCGGCCTCTCGCCGCAATCGTTCACGCTGGACGTGACGGTCGATTCCAGCGGCAACCTGACTGGGGCCTCGGTCGGCGGCGACAGTTCGCAGTTCACGGTCAGCGGCAACACCATTATCGGTGCAGCCGGCACGATTTATGCCGGCATGGCCTTCAGCTACACCGGCACGACATCTCAATCGATCACGGTGACTTCGACCTCCGGGATCGCGTCTCAAATCTACCAGATCGCCAAGACGAGTTCATCGAGCAGCGGCTCGCTGCAAACGCTGATTGACAGCCTGCAGGACAGAGACAGCACGATGCAGCAGCAGGTGGACGACATCACCAACAACGCGGCAACTTACAAGACGCAGCTGCAGACGCAATACGCCAGCTACCAGGCTGCCATCCAAAGCGCCAACAACACGCTCACCTATCTCAAGGCTCTCCTCAACTCCAGTTCGAGTAGCTGATGTCTCAGAGTTCAATGAATTACCGGGCTAGCCAGGCCTATCGCAGCGCCGCCGTCAGCGTCCCGCCGCTGCGCGCTGTCGTTATGCTGCACAGCGGCGCGATCACCCTGCTGCGCAGGTCGATCGAAGCCCAGGAAGGCCGCCGGTTCGAGGAAGGCCATGATTGCCTGACACGCGCGACTGCCATTTTGCGCGGACTCAGTCATCATCTCGACAGCCGCCGCAGCGGCCCTATGGGCGACCGGCTGTTCGAAACCTACAATGCGCTGGTGCTGGCGGCGCATCGCGCCTACGGCCGGCCGCACGCCACGCGCAACTTCCAGCGTATCATCACCGCGGTCACCGAGCTGCGCGAGGCCTGGGAGTTCGTCGAGGCCCAGACCCGGGGCGCTGTCGCTGCCGGTGCGTAATCTTCCCGGGCTTGCGCCGGCCGGAAACCGATTTGCTGCGACCCGCAAATGCTCTAAGAGAGGTTGGGCACCTTTCGAGCAAACCATGCAGGTTTCGGAATTCGAGGATCTGATCGACCGTCTGGGGGATGATGTATCCCGCTGGCCGGATGCTCAGCGGTTGGCGGCCGAAAGCCTGCTCGCCACCTCCCCGACCGCCCAGGCGCTCATCGCGGAATCCAAACTCATCCGCGAGGCGCTCACCACCAAGCCCGTCCGCGCGCCCGCCGGGTTGGCCGATCGAATCGTGGCCGCCGCGGCTGCTTCTAAGTCAGCGCCGGAGCCGGCGGATCAGCAGGCCTCGGTGCCGAGCAACTCCGGCAAGGTGCTGACCAGCCTGCTATTGGCCTGCTGCCTGGGGTCCCCCCTCGCCGATCTGCTGTTCCGATAGCCTGGCGCCGTGGAGCGCAGCGCCCGGACTTGATCGGTTAGATCGAAGGCGTCAGTCCGGAAATCCGAACAGCTTCGCCGGATTGTGGACCAGAACCTTCTCCAACAGCTCCTGCTCGGGCGCGTAGCGATACATCAGCTCGAGCAGGTCGGCATCGTTCGGCGGCTGCACCACCGACACGGGATGCGGCCAGTCGCTGGCCCAGACGCAGCGATCCGACGCGGCTTCGAGATAGGCGCGAGCGATCGGGATGACATCGTCCCACGGCGGCCCCACTTTCGAGGTCTTTTCGCCGAGTGACAGCATGACCCAGAAATTGCCGCGGCCGAGCAGTTCGAGCATCTTGCGCAAGCTCGGATCGTCCTTGCCGCGTTCCGGATCCGGTCGCCCCATGTGATCGATCAGCACTGGAACGTCGAGCTTTTCGATCTTGTCGATCGCCGACAGGATGCCGTCCTTCTCCGGCTGGATCTTGACGTACCAGCCGAGCTCGCGAATCCGCGCGATGGCGCGCTCGAAATCCTTGTCCGACAGCACGGCGCCGAGCGCCTGACGGAAGCTGAAGCGCGCGCCATTGACACCGGCGTCGTTGAGCTTGGCCAGGTAAGCGTCGTCTGCTTCAGCGAACACCAGCGCGTTGGCGCAGCCGCGATAATTCGGCCCCATCGCCGCGAGTCCATCGAGGACCACCGCATGATCGGCGCCGTAGGTCGTGGTCTGCACGATCACGCCGCGCTCGATGCCGAGAGCCTTGTGCATGCGCAGCGCGGCCTCCCAGGTTGCCGTCGGCATCTGATAGGCCGCACCGGCGCGGATCGGATACTTGTCGATCGGCCCGAGCACGTGAAACTGGCTGTCGACCGTCTTGGGCGGCGGCAGCTTGTTGGGACGGCGGGGATTGGGATCGAACGGAAGATAATCGGTCACGTGCGGTTCTCTCAATCGATGACGGCGGTGAAGTCGCATTGCACCAGCGCGCCGCCGTCGAGGTCCAGCGGCAGCGCATGGCGGGCGGGACGCGAGTGTTCGTCGGGAAACATCTTCAGCCATTCGGCATTGAGCGGCCCGCGTTGCGAGCGGTCCTTCAGCCACACCGTCATCTTGATGATGTCGTCGGTGTTGCCGCCCGCCGCCTCGACGGTCGCCTTCATCAGTGCGAACATGTTGGCGCACTGAGCTTCCAGCGTCTCCGGCATCTGTCCCGTCGTCGGATCGCGGCCCAGGATGACGCCCGACATCACCAGATTGCCGATGCGGCAGGCGTTGGGGATCGGATTGACGTGCTTGAACTCGCCGATGTGGATGCTCTTGCGCCGTGGTGAACCGGCCATGCTGATTTCCTATCCTGGCTGCATCAAACGAATTGGCACGACACCGAGCCGAAGCGCCCGTAGTCGGCGTGGAAAGTGTCGCCGAGGCGTATATCGACCGGCCGCGTGAACGAACCGGCCAACACGACCTCCCCGGCCGCGAGATGCTCGCCATGCGGCGCCAGCCGATTGGCGAGCCAGGCGATGCCGTTGGCCGGATGGTTCAACACGCCCGCGGCGAGACCCGTTTCCTCGACTTCGCCGTTGCGGAACAGCAGCGCGCCGATCCAGCGTAGATCTTCATCGAGCGGACGGAATGGACGCCCACCCAGCACCAGCGCGGCGTTGGCGGCGTTGTCCGAGATCGTGTCCATCACCTTGCGGGTCTTGCCGGTGTCAGGATCGACGCGGTGCATCCGCGTCTCCAGGATCTCCAGCGCCGGCGTCACGTAGTCGGTGGCGTTGAGCACATCGAAGATCGTGCAATCCGGTCCCTGCAACGGCGCCTTCAGCACGAAAGCAAGTTCAACCTCGATACGCGGCGCATGAAACCTATCGAACGGGATGGGCCCGGCATCCGCGTAGAACATGTCGGCGAACAGCACGCCGTAATCGGGCTCGGCGATGCCGACCGCATTCTGCATCGCCTTGGAGGTCAGGCCGATCTTGTGACCCTTGATGATACGGCCGCGGTCGAGCTGCAGCCGTGTCCAAGCCCTCTGAATCGCGTAAGCATCCTCGATCGCGATATCCGGATAATCACGCGAGAACATCGGGATCAGCGATTTGGTCCGCTCTGCCTTATCGAGCTTGGCGGCGAGAAGCGAAATCGTCTGCGCGTCGAGCATGATCTAGCGCTCCGCCGCCACGGTGTTGCGCAGCGTGCCGATACGCGACGAGCTGACCTCGACGACATCGCCGGGCTTGAGCCAGCGCGGCGGATCGAAGCGCGCGCCAGCGCCTGTCGGCGTCCCGGTCGCGATCATGTCGCCAGGCTTCAGCGTCGCGAAGGTCGACAGATAGCTGATCAGAAAATCGAACGGGAACATCAGCCGCTCGGTTGTGTCCTGCTGGCGCAGTTCGCCATTGACGCGGGTCTCAATGTCGTGCGGCCCGCGCGGGTCGCATTCGTCTGCGGTCACGATCCACGGGCCGATACTGCCGGAGCGATCGAAATTCTTGCCCTGGGTGACATTGAATTTGCCGTGGTGCAGCCAATCGCGAACGCTGCCCTCGTTGCACAGCGTCATGCCGAAGATATGTGACCACGCCTGCTCTCGCGCGATGTGACGCCCGGCTTTGCCGATGACGATCACCAGCTCGCCCTCGTAGTCGAGCTGCTCGGAGATCTTCGGCTTCTCAATTGGCTGCTCGGAGCCGACCACCGACGACGGGCTGCGCACGAACAGGCTGGGATATTTCGGCAAGGCCGAGTTGTCTTTGTATTCAGCGTTGCGCTCGGCGTAGTTGACGCCGATGCACCACAGCTTCTCCGGCGTCGGAACGGGGGGAAGCAGAACCACGTCTTCAATCGCATAGTCCGGCGTCTGCCCCTTCGTGGCTGCCGCGGCGGCTGATGCTGCGTCGGCGGCGATCAAGGCTTTCAGGTCGGGAAACCGATCGCCGATCCGTTTGGTCAGGTCGACGATGCCCTTTTCGATCACGGCGCCGTAGCCAGGGCGATTGTCGATGAGATAGCTGGTTAGACGCATACTTATTCTCTCGTGTTCAGGTGGTTTGACCGACACGCTGGTCACCAGCGGTCGAGAGTTCGCGCCCGCGCGTTTCCGGTAGCGCCAGCGTCATCGCCAGGAAGATCACGATCGCCGGCACCACCACCATCATGCCCAGTGCGAGCTGACCTCCGGACGCCGCGGCCACCAGCGGCACCACGACCGGCGCCAGGCTGCCGACGCCGCGGCCGGCCATGTAGATGAAGGACACAGCTGTCGATCGCACCTCGATCGGATAGATCTCCGACAGCCAGGTGCCGACGACACCGAGCGCCGAATTGCCGATGACGAAGGCGATGTAGGTCCAGAACATCGGGAAGAGGAACAGGCTGCCGGCGTACTTGTCGTGCGCGAAGCTGTAGAGCCCGGCCGCCATCGCACACCAAGCGAGGCCGGGGATCAACGCGCCGAAGCGACGGCCGAAGGCGTCGTTCAGCAGGCCCATGCACAGGTAAGAGCAGCCGCCGACGATGGAGGCGATCACGGAGACGTTGCGCACCACTTCGGGCGGCGCGTCGAGCGTCCTCTGCATCAGCGTCGGCATGAAGACGACGACGCCGTAGTAACAGAACATGTAGCCCATCATCCAGGCCAGGCACATCAGCGACACCGGCAGTAGGCGTCCCTGGAACATCAGCACCAGCGTGTTGGTGGTCTTGACCGGCGCCGCGACCTGCCCGGCCTTGCGCGCCTGATCGAACTGCAGCCAGGCCTTGGATTCCGGCATGAAGACGCGGATGAAGATCATCAACACGATCGGTGCGCTGCCGGTGAGCAGCGCGATGCGCCAGCCCCACTCGAGGCTGAACGAGGTCGTGGCCCAGACGCCGACGATCGAGGCGCCGGCGCTGGCGATCACCGCGCTGCCCTGGATGAAAGCACTGCCGAGGCCGCGGCGT
This sequence comes from Rhodopseudomonas sp. B29, assembly GCF_000333455.1. Classification (GTDB taxonomy): domain Bacteria; phylum Pseudomonadota; class Alphaproteobacteria; order Rhizobiales; family Xanthobacteraceae; genus Rhodopseudomonas. The sequence continues at coordinate 15,339 of NZ_BADD01000123.1, read as the reverse complement.
TCCTTGTTCCAGGCTTCGTTGAACAGCACCATGCCGGCGCCCCACTCGCCGCCGAGGCCGATGCCGGTGATGAAGCGCAGCACGGCGAGGCTCGGATAGTTCCACGCGAACGCCGAGGCGATCGAGCCGGCGGCGAATACGAACAACGTGAGTTGCAGCGCCTGCTTGCGACCGAGGCGGTCGCCGAGCCAGCCGAACAGCGCGCCGCCGATCACCGAGCCGACCAGAGTGAGGCTGGTGACGCTCGCCACCTGCGTCAGCGAGATGCTTAGTGACTTCTGGATCGAGCCCATCAGGAACGGCATGATCAGCACGTCGTAGAGATCGAGCGCGAAGCCGAGCATACAGGAGAAGATGATCGTCGCCCGCTCGGCGAAGCTATAGCTGCCGGTCTGCGGCATCGTAGTCGAACTGCTCATGATAGAACTCGCTGGGACGCCGCGGCCTTAGTCGGTCGATTTCGGCGTCTGGAACACGGAATTGAGGGTGACGATCTCGCCGAGGCGCGCGTAGCGCGGGCCTCCGATGCGCGCGATCGGATCGAGCGCGTGGGTTTCCACCTTGCCGTCGTTCATCAGGCCGTCGCGCAGATGAATCATCACGACTTCGCCGACGATCAGCCGGCTGCGGCTTTCGCCGAATTCGAGGCATTGCCGGAATTGACATTCCATCGCCACCGGCGGCGCGGCTAGGCGCGGCACGCGAATGCGCTCGCTCGGCAGCGTTTCCAGCCCGAGCACCTCGACCTCGCTGATGTCGGCCGGATGCTCGACCGAACTGTCGTGCACCGCCTTCATCAGCGGCGAGTCGGCGATGTGGATCACATATTCTTCGTTGGCCAGGATATTGTGCGCCGTGTCCTTGTAGTCCTTGCCCTTGCGGCCGACGCTGATGGCCAGCATCGGCGGCTTCTGCGAGACGAAGGTGAAAGCACTGAACGGCGCCAGGTTGAGGACACCGGCCCCCGACAGGCTGGTGACCCAGGCAATCGGACGCGGCACGACGACGCCGCTCATCAGACGGTATATACGTTCCGCGCCGAGCTCTGCGGGGTCAACTTTCATCAATCAGTCAGCCTTGATATTCGCCGCACGGACCACCGGGATCCACTTGGCATCTTCGCGTTCGAGATAGGCGGTGAACTCCGCCGGCGTCATCGCGACGGCTTCGGCGCCGAGATTGTCGAACTTAGTGACGATGGCCGGGTCTTTGAGAATAGCGGCCAGCGTGTCGTGCAGTCTGTCGATGATCGGCGCCGGCGTTCCCGCAGGAGCGAACAGGCCGGTGAAAGTTTGCGCGTCGAAGTCCTTGTAGCCGAGCTCGCTGAACGTCGGCACATCCGGCAATGATTTCAAACGACGCTGGCTGGTGACGGCCAACGCCCGGAACGACCCGTTCTTCAGGAACGGCAGCGCCACCGACATCTGATCGAAGGCGAAGTTCACCTGCCCGCCGAGCAGATCATTGGTCGCCGGCGCGTTGCCGCGATAGTGCACGGTGACCCATTTCAACCCGAGCGAGGACTGCGCCAGCTCGCTGAGCAGATGGTTGGTCGTGCCGGCGCCGGGTGACGCCATCGTCAGCTTGCCCGGCTCGGCCTTGGCGAGATCGAAGAATTCCTTGAGCGTCGTCGCCTTCACCGAGGGATGCACTTCCAGCACCAGCGGCGTCATCGAAATCGTCGAGATCGGCGCGAAGTCGCGCTTCCAATTATAGGCGTCGCGCTTGTTGATCACCGGCGCGAACAGCACCGGGCCGTTGGCGCCGACGAACAGCGTATATCCGTCGTTCGCGGACTTGGCGAAGACTTCGCCGGCGATGGCGCCGCCTGCTCCGGCCTTGTTGTCGATGATGAAAGGCTGGCCGAGCCGCTCTTGAAGCTTGTCGGCAATGATACGCGCGGCGCTGTCGACATTGCCGCCGGCCGGATACGGCACGATCAGCTTGACGCTGCGCGCCGGCCATTGCTGCGCAGCGACAGGACTGGCCAGCATCACGCCGACGGCGAGCAAGGCGTAGCAAAGACGTCTCATCGATTCCCTCCCGGCTTGTTGTTGGCGTTATCCGCCTGTTGTTGTTGCGCCGTCCAATCGGCGAGCCGGGCCAACATTGGCGCAAGGGCTTTACGTGTCGACCGAAATGTGTCGTTTTTGTTCATATGGTGGACAACGACAATATAGCCGGCAACGACCCGGCGCCTCGCCGCGGTGCGCAATCGATCCGACGCGCAGTCGGTGTGTTGCGCATTCTGGCTGCGGGACAGCAGGACGGCGTCGCGCTCAGCGAGGTCGTGCGCGTCACCGGTCTCAGCCGTCCCACTGTGCACCGCATCATTCACGTGCTGATCGAAGAGGGCATCGTCGAGCGGCAGGGCAAAAACTACGCGATCGGACGGCAGGTCCCCGAGCTCGCCCTCGCCCGTCCGAGCCGGCCGGCGCTGCTCATCGCCTCAGACCCGATCCTCAGCCGCGCGTCAGCCGAACTCGGCGACACGCTGTTCCTGACTGTGCGCACCGGCAACGACACACTGTGTATCGACCGACGTATGGGCGCTTATCCGATCCAGGTGCTGTCGATCGAGATCGGCGCGCGCCGGCCGCTCGGCGTCAGTAGCGCCGGCGTGGCAATCCTGGCTGCGCTGCCCGGCCAGGAGGCGCGCAAGATCGTCAGCGACAACGAACGCCGCTTCGACGTGTACCGCACCGATGCGCCGACCATTCTTGGCCAGATCGCCGCCGCCCGCCGCCACGGTTACAGCCTGCGCGAGGCAGGTCTCGTCCACGGAACAAAGTCGATTTCGGTTTGGATCAAGAGCAGGAACAACAGGCCCGCCGCCGCTCTGACGCTCACCGCAATCAAAGCCCGCCTCGGCGCGCGCCGTGAGCAGGAGGTGGCCGAAGTGCTGCAACACAGCGCGACCGCCATCGAGCGACAGCTGGCGATGCTGACGCAGTCCGGTCAGGCTCGGTCGCCGAGGGCTTGAGACCCGCGGGAGCTCAGCGTCACGCTGCAGGGCCGATGACAAATCGGCATTGGTGCCGCCTTCCATCGACTGCTACATGCAGCCCCGAAACAGGAGAGCCGCCTTGCGCATCGTCGAGATCCGGGAACGCACCTACCCCATCGCCTCGCCCATCGCCAACGCCTATATCGACTTCAGCAAGATGACGCTGAGCCTCGTCGCCGTCATCACCGACGTGATGCGGGACGGCAAGCGCGTCGTCGGCTACGGATTCAATTCCAACGGGCGCTATGGCCAGGGCGCGCTGATGCGCGAGCGCTTCATCCCGCGGCTGATGGAGGCGGAGCCCGGCAGCCTGCTGAACGACGCCGGCGACAATCTCGATCCGCATAAAATCTGGGCGACGATGTTCCGCAACGAGAAGCCGGGCGGCCACGGCGAACGCTCGGTGGCGATCGGCACCATCGACATGGCGGTTTGGGACGCGACCGCCAAGATCGCCGGCAAGCCGCTGTTTCAGTATCTTGCCGACAGTCACGGCCGCATTGCCGATCCAAAGGTCTTCGTCTACGCCGCCGGCGGTTACTATTACCCCGGCAAAGACAACGCGAAGCTGATGGACGAGATGAAGGGTTACCTCGACCGCGGCTACACCGTGGTGAAGATGAAGATCGGCGGCGCGCCGCTCACCGATGATCTCAAGCGCATCGAGGCCGTGCTCGGCATGCTGCCGGCCGGCTGCCAGCTCGCGGTCGATGCCAACGGCCGGTTCGATGTGCGGACCGCGATCGACTACGCCAAGGCGCTCTCGGCCTATGATCTGTTCTGGTACGAAGAAGCCGGCGATCCGCTCGACTACGAACTGCAGGCCGAACTGGCGCAGCACTACGCGGGCCCGATGGCCACCGGCGAGAACCTGTTCAGCCATCAGGACGCACGCAACCTCATCCGCTATGGCGGCATGCGCAAGGACATCGACTGGCTGCAGTTCGACTGCGCGCTCAGCTACGGCCTCGTCGAATATCTGCGCACGCTGGAGATGCTGCAGTCCTCCGGCTGGTCGCCGTCGCGATGCATCCCGCACGGCGGCCACCAGATGTCGCTGGCGATCGCGGCCGGCCTCGGACTCGGCGGCAACGAATCCTATCCCGACCTGTTTCAGCCGTTCGGCGGCTTCCCCGACAGCGTCCGCGTCGAGAACGGTTACGTCAACCTGCCGCCGCTACCGGGCATCGGCTTCGAAGGCAAGGCCGATCTGTATAAGGTGATGTTCGAGCTGAGCGCGTGACGGGGTCATCTACGACTAGAAGCACCTCGACTTAACGAGACAGTGCAGCCTCGCCTGCGAGAACAACTATCCCGAGGCGGCGATCTCGAAAGGAATTTACCGCTTTCCAATCCCGGAAGGCAGCATCGGCGTTGCTATTTTCCCGGGCGTCTCGACAGGCCGCCGTCATCTGCCCATCATTCTCAACCGAACAATGGTTGTTGAAGGACGAGGCGGCATGCAGCGGCGAGACTTTCTCAGACTGAGCGTCGGTGTAGCTACGACGTCACTACTGACGCGTCAGGCTGGCGCAGAACCGGCGACTGAGATCCGGATCGGTTATCAGAAGAACGGCGTGCTGGTCATCGCTCGGCAGCGTCGCAGCCTGGAGGATCACTTCGCCTCGCAGAACGTCGGCGTGAAATGGATCGAGTTCTCCTCGGGGCCGCCGATGCTGGAGGCGATGAATGTCGGCAGCATCCACTACGGCGCTGTCGGCGATTCACCGCCGATCTTCGCGCAGGCCGCCGGTGCCGCGATCGTCTATGCGGCAGGCCAGCCGATCACCAATGGCCAGGGGATTCTCGTTCCCAAGAATTCGGCAATCCACACCCTCGCCGATCTCAAGGGCAGACGTATCGGGTTCACCAAGGGATCGAGCGCCCACAACGTCGTCCTGCTGGCGCTGCAGAAAGCCGGCCTCTCTTACGGCGACATTACCCCGGTTTATCTGACACCGCCCGATGCCGGCCCCGCCTTCGCACAAGGCGGCATCGATGCCTGGGCTGTCTGGGACCCCTATTTCACCATAGGCGAGCTGAAGCAGAACGGCCGCATTCTGGCCAATGCCTCCGAGCTCGGCCGGACTAATTCGTTCTACATTGCCAACCGCGAGTTCGCGCAGCGCAACGCGGCGATCCTCAAGCAGATCATTGCCGTCACCAGCGAAGTCGCGCAGTGGGCCGAAACCCATCGCGACGAGGTGGCGCAATCGCTCGCCACCATCACAGGCATTCCGCTCGACATCCAGACGGTCGCCGCCAACCGCTCGTCGTTCGTTGTCGGTCCAGTGACCGACGACATCGTCGCGACTCAGCAGGCCGTCGCCGACCGGTTTCATCAACTTGGACTGATTCCGCGGCCGATCGTGGTGCGCGACGCGGTGTGGAAGCCGCCGCAGGCGTGAACCTGCTCGACCGATAAACCACGAACAATCACCAAACAGGCGGCCACCCCATGAGCCTCGTCGAAACCCTCGCCCGTCCCCGCACCTGGCGTCTGCCACAGGCCGACGGCTTGATCCAGTGGATCGTACCGCTCGTGATCGTCGTTGTCTGGCAGGCAGCCTCCAGCTTCGGGCTGGTACCAGCCCGAGTTTTGCCGGCACCAAGCGACGTTGTCGTTGCCGGCTGGAAGCTGCTGCAATCCGGCGACCTCGTGCGCAACATCTGGGTCAGCTTCTGGCGCGCCTCGGTCGGCTTCGCCATCGGCGGCAGCATCGGCTTTGCGTTCGGCCTCGCTAATGGATTGTCCGGCCTGAGCGCCAGATTGTCCGATACCACACTGCAGATGGTCCGCAACATTCCGCATCTCGCGCTGATCCCGCTGGTGATCCTGTGGTTCGGCATCGACGAGCAGGCCAAGCTGTTCCTGGTCGCGCTCGGCGTGTTCTTCCCGATCTATCTCAACACGCTGCACGGCATCCGCACCGTCGATCCGCAACTGATCGAAATGGGCCGCATCTACGGCATGAGTAATCTCGAACTGTTCCGCCGCGTGATCTTCCCCGGTGCGCTGCCGTCGGTGTTCGTCGGCGTCCGCTTCGCGCTCGGCATCATGTGGCTGACGCTGATCGTCGCCGAAACGATCGCGGCCTCATCCGGCCTTGGCTACATGGCCATGCAGGCGCGCGAATTCATGCAGATCGATGTCGTGGTGCTGTCTATCCTGATCTACGCGCTGCTCGGCAAGCTGGCCGACAGCGCGTCGCGGCTTCTCGAACGGCTGACGCTGTCGTGGCATCCGGCATTTCAGAAAGCGTGAGGAAGCGATGATCGAAGCTCTGCAATTTCTCGTCGCCGAACCTCGGCCGAATTCGTTCGACGTGGACGACACAAGTTCCGAGCGAGCGGCCCCGCCGCGCCCCGAGACGGCGGCGCTGCCGCTCGATCTCCGCGGCCTGCGCAAGTCCTTCGGCGACAACGACGTACTGCGCGGCATCGACCTGCATATTCCGGCCGGTCAGTTCGTCACCATCGTCGGTCGCAGCGGTTGCGGCAAGAGCACGCTGCTGCGGCTGATCGCAGGGCTGGAAGCACCGAGCGCCGGCCAGATCGGCTTCGGCGAGGACAAGCTGCCGGGCGATGTCCGCGTGATGTTCCAGGAGCCGCGCCTGCTGCCATGGGCGCGTGTCCTCGCCAATGTCGAGATCGGGCTCGGCACTGAGCGCAGTTCGCCTGATGCGAAGGCGCGTGCCGAGGCTGCGATGATCGAAGTCGGGCTCGACGACAAACGCGGGCAATGGCCGGCGGTGCTGTCGGGTGGCCAGAAGCAGCGTGTCGCCCTGGCGCGCGCGCTGGTCAGCCGACCACGCGTTCTTGCCTTCGACGAGCCGCTGGGCGCGCTCGATGCGTTGACCCGTATCGCGATGCAGCGCCTGCTCGAAGATGTGTGGCGCGACCAGGGCTTCACCGCAATCCTAGTGACTCACGACGTCGCCGAAGCCGTCGCGCTGGCCGACCGCGTGCTGGTGATCGAGGACGGCCGCATCGCCAAGGATCTGCTGATCGACCTGCCGCGTCCGCGTCAGCGCGGCTCTGCGGAACTCGCCGCGCTCGAAGGCGAGATATTGCGCGATCTGCTGAAGGGGTCGGAGGACGCCTTCGAACTGTAATCGGACGAAGAGGCCGTCATGAGTGTTGCTCTGGAGGACGACTGTCGCCGCTCCGTCGCTCCGGCGGATTTCGCCCATGCCATGCGCCAACTCGCCAGCGGCGTCAGCATCATCACGACCGACGCGGGCGGCATACGCGTCGGCGTCACGGCCACCGCGGTGACGTCGTTGTCGATCTCGCCGCCATCGCTCATCGTCTGCCTCAACCAGAATTCGTCGACCGGGCCGCTCGCGGCGCAGAGCCGGTGCTTCGCGGTCAACATCCTGGCCGCCGACCAGATCGACATCAGCGAGCGCTTCGCCGGCAAAGGCAGGTTGAAAGGCGAGGCTCGGTTCGCACACGGGAGCTGGTTCGCCGGAATCACCGGCGCGCCAATTCTGTCCGGAGCGCTCGCCACACTCGAATGCGAAGTCGAAGAAGTCATCGCCCGTCATACACACGCAATCCTGATCGGCCGCGTCGTCCACACCGCGACGCTGCCGCGCAAGGCATCACTCGCCTATTGGCAGGGCAGCTACGTCGCGATCGATCGCGACGAGGACCTCCTGCGCCTCGCCGAAGTGAGCGTCCCGAGCGCCAAGCACGGCTGATCGGCGAGGCCGCGGACGACGAACTTATCAGTCTGCATATTGCCTGCTATCGCACCCGCGCCGCAAAGCATAGTTCCGGCGGATCGCGCCGATCTTTGGAATTCAACTCCGCCTCAATCCCACCTCTAATGATACCCCGCAAATAATCATTGGAGCTGGCTCATGAAGACTTCGCGAAGATCGCTACTCGCCGTCGCCGTCGCGGCGCTCGCGGCATCGTCCATCTGCGCTGCTGCCGCCGAGCTGAAGGAAGTCCGCATCGGCTTCCAGAAGGCCGGCATTCAGCCCGCGGTCAAAGAGCGCGGCGTGCTCGAAGCGACGCTGAAGAACAAGGGCCTGACCGTGAAGTGGGTCGAGTTCACCTTCGGCCCACCGCTGCTCGAAGCGCTCAACACCGGCAATATCGATTTCGGCTACACCGGCGATACGCCGCCCATCTTCGCCCAGGCCGCCGCCGCCAATCTGCTCTACGTCGCCGCTTTGCCCGGCTCCGGCAAGAACGAAGGCATCGTCGTCCCGGCGAATTCGCCGATCAAGACCGTCGCCGATCTCAAGGGCAAGCGGCTCTCCATCCCGAAGGGCTCGAGCGCGCACAACACCGCGGTCGCCATCCTCGAAAAAGCCGGGCTGCAATTCTCCGACGTCACCGCCGTGTATCTCCCGCCGGCCGACGGCACGGCAGCTTTCGCCGGCGGGACTGTCGACGCCTGGTCGGTGTGGGATCCCTATCTGGCGCTCGCGGAAAAGAGCGGGGCGCGCGTGCTGAGCTTCGCCGGTGATGCCCACCAGTCGATCGGCTTCTTCCTGGCCAATCGCGAATTCACCAACGCACATGGCGACGTCGTCGCCTTGCTCAACCAGAGCTTCGCCAAGGAAGCCCAATGGGCAAACACTCATCACGACGAAATCACCAAGTCGCTGGCCGCCGCCACCGGCGTCGATCCGGCGGTGGTCGCGGTGCTGGTCGGGCGCTCGGTATTTGAAGTCACGCCGGTGACGGACAAGGTCGCCGCCGAGCAGCAGCAGACCGCCGATCGCTTCTACAAGCTCGGCCTCATCCCCAAGCCGATCAACGTCCGCGACATCGTCTGGAAATGGTCGCCGGCATCGTGACCGGCGTCCTGCATACCTCGGAGCAACAGCAATGAGCTTCTACAGAGACTTCAACGACAAGGTCGCCATCGAGGCCTGGACGACGTCCACACGCCCAGCGTATCGCACCATCGAGGTGAAGCGGCTGACGCCCACGATCGGCGCCGAGATCGGCGGCGTCGATCTCGGCCGCGACCTCAGCGACGAGCAGTTCGCCGAGATCCATCGCGCGCTCGACGAAAATCTCGCAATCGTGTTCCGCGATCAGGACATCACGCGGGAAGACCATAAACGTTTCGCCCGCCGCTTCGGCAACGCGCTGCACAAGCACGAATTGGCGGCCACGCGCTTCAAGCACGACGGCGTATTCGATCCGGAACTGCTGGCGTGGAAGACCGGCCGCGACTCCCGCTTCACCGCCGGAGACGGTTGGCATCCGGACGTGTCCTGCGATCCGAGTCCGATCGCGGTGTCGCTGCTGCGCGTCACCAAGACGCCGCCGATCGGGGGCGACACCGCCTTCGCCAACATGTATCTGGCCTACGAATTCCTGTCGGACCCGTTCAAGCAATTACTGGACGGACTGACGGCTATCCACGACGGCTCGCTCGCCTGGACCGCCGGCTATGGCGCCAAGCCCGATCCCGGCAAAACCTATCCGCAGACCGAGCATCCGGTGGTGGCGACACATCCGCGCACCGGGCGCAAATTCCTCTACGTCAACGCCTCGTTCACCTCGCACATCGTGCAGCTGACGCGAAAGGAAAGCGACGCAATCCTGCAGCATCTGTACCATCACATCGAGGGTCAGCTCGCGCTGCAGACGCGCGTGCACTGGCAGTCGAACTCGCTGCTGGTCTGGGACAATTGGGCCAGCCAGCATCACGCCGTGTGGGACTACTACCCCGAAGAACGCTGGGGAGAGCGCGTGTCCGTCGTCACCGGCGAAGCCCCGCAGGCGAGATTGCCGATCGCCGAGGCGGCTGAGTAGTGCGCAATGAGAGGCCGGCCCTCAGCCGGCCTCTCGAACCTGCGGCATCAGACAGCATCCGCTCGATTGTCGCAGCGTCTTCCATTGATTGAAACGATACCGGTCTACCCAGAGGTGCTGAGCCCTAATCCTGAGGAGCCCGGCGAAGCTGGGCGTCTCGAAGGATGGAACCAAGCGAGCCTCGCGGCACATGGTTCGAGACGGCGCTACGCGCCTCCTCACCGTGAGGTGTGCTTGTGGTAAGAGCTGCCGATGGCCGGCCCTGAAGCAGAACGGTTCTACTCGGACGCCCCCCTCGCGACGGCCGGCAAAGCGAACGAGAACGTCGCGCCGCCGTTCGGTGCGTTCACGGCGACGAGCTCGCCGCCGTGCTCGCGGACGATGCCGTAGCTGATCCAGAGACCGAGGCCGGTGCCCTCGCCGACACGCTTGGTCGTGAAGAACGGCTCGAAGATACGGTTGATGTGGTCCATATCGATGCCCGGACCGTTGTCCGAAATGCCGACCAGGACCTCGTTCCCTTTGCGCGCGGCGGACACGACAAGCCGAGGCGACGCCGTGCTCCGCATCGCGTCGATGGCGTTTTCGACCAGATTGACGATGACCTGATGCAACTGACCTTCGTTGCCGGAGATCCACAGCCCCGGCTCGACGTCCAGTTGCAGATCGACGCGGACCTGCTTGGTGCGGACCGCCCATAGCACCGCGGTGTTGATCAGCCGTTCGATATCCACATGCTCGACTTCGCCGAGCCTGCTGAAAGAAAGCCGGCGTAAATTCTTGACGATCTCGCTGATGCGGACGGCGCCCTCCATGGTGCCTTCGATCAACGGACCGAGATCTTCCATCACTTCATCGATGCGCAGGCTCTTCTTCAGTGCGGCGAGGTCGCTGGCCTTGCCGTCGCCATGCACCGCGTCGAGATAGGTGTCGATGGCGGTGCGGTAGCGTGTCAGCGTGTGGATGTTGCCGTAGACGAAGCTGATCGGATTGTTCAGCTCGTGCGCGACGCCGGCCACGAGGCGGCCGAGACTCGCCATCTTCTCCTGCTCGACCAGCTGACGCTGGGCGCGCTGCAGTTCGTGATGCGCCTTGTGCAGCGCCTCGTAGGCGCGGCGCAGTTCGCCGACTGGCCGTCCGGTCAGCACCACACCGATGAATCGGCCGCGATGATCGTGCCGCGGCGAGCTGTTGATTGCGAACAGATCGGTGCTGCCGCTGTCCGTCGAAAATCTCAACTCGCTGTCGACGACATCCGGCGTCGCGCGCGGCTTCAGCAATGGCGCCAGCTTAGCCCGGTCGGCCGCATCGATGACGTTGGCGATGTTGCGGCCGACCACCTCCGCGACGCTGCGGCCAAGCGCCTGCTGGCACGCCGAATTGACCTGCTGCACCAGCCCGCGCGCGTCGCAGACGATCAGGATGTCGGAGACGGACTCGATGACGTTGGTGACGAACGCCTGGGCTTCCTCGAGTTCCGCATTCTTGTGTTCGAGGTCGACTTCGTAACGCAGAAGGTCCGAATAGACCTCGTCCATCTTGCGGATGACTTCGATCCAGGCACCTTCGCGCTCGGGGTCGAACTCGATCGCGCCTCCGCTGGTCACCAGCTTGAGGAGCGAGTCGGTCTCGAAGGCTTCAGGAGTACGCGTCACCTTTGGCATTTCTTCTCAAATCGTACCGCGACAGCTTGTTCCTGAGCCCCACGCGGGACAGCCCGAGCTCACTGGCGACACGGCTGATATTGCCGTCGTATCGCTCCAGGCAGGAGATGATAACCGACTTCTCGAGATCCTCCACCTTGTCTTTGAGAGACGCCGAACCGTTGAGCTTACCGTGAGTCGGCAACGGCGCAGCCTTCCGGGTGCTGCGGCGGCCGAGCTGCGGTGGCGCGCGCAGTTCGTCCTGATCGGCCAGCACGGCCATGCGCTGGATCTCGTTCTGTAGCTCGCGCACATTGCCTGGCCAGTGATATTTGGAAAACTCCTCCAGCGCCCCGCGCGAAAAGCGCAAGCCGCCGCGATTGAAGGATGTCCGGACCGCCGACAACACACCCTCCGCAATCAGCGGGATATCCATCGGCCGTTCGCGTAGCGACGGCATGTGCACGGGAAATGCCGCGAGCCGGTAGTACAGGTCGCGCCGGAAGCGCCCGGCTTCGACCTCGGCCTCCAGGTCGCGGTTGGTCGCCGCAACCACGCGGACGTCCACCTTGCGCACGCGCTGCGCGCCCAGCGGCCGGATTTCGCTCTCCTGCAGCACGCGCAGCAGCTTGACCTGGAAGGCGGGCGACGTCTCGCCGATCTCGTCGAGAAAGATCGTGCCGCCATCCGCGACTTCGAACAGGCCGATACGATCCTGGTAAGCGCCGGTGAAAGCCCCCTTCTTGCAGCCGAACAATTCGCTCTCGAGCAGTTCGTCCGGCAACGCGCCGCAGTTCTCGACCACGAAAGCCTTGGTAGCACGCGCCGAGCCGTAGTGAATGGCGCGGGCCAGCAACTCCTTGCCTGTGCCGGACTCGCCGGTGATCAGCACCGAGATGTCGTAGTCGGCGGCACGCCTGCCGAGGTCGATGACGCCGCGCATCGGACTGTCGGGCGAATGCACGATGCGGTCGAAATCGTGAAGCTGCTTGGCGGCCCCGCGCTTGACCGACACGACTTTCTTGATGTGGCCCGAGCGCGCCTTGACGTCGACGCCGGCGGTCTCTGTCTCTTTCTGCAGCCGATAGAGCTGCACCGCCTCCTTGACGGTCTCGACCAGTTGGTCCGGTTGCCAGGGCTTGGTGATGTACTGATAGATGCCGGCCTCGTTCAGCCCCGCGATGATGTCCTCCGACTCCGAATAGCCCGAAATGATCATCCGCACCGGATCAGGCCAGAGTTCGCGAACCCGCTTCAGGAAGTTCACGCCGGATTCCTGCGGCATCCGCTGATCGCAGAGGATGGCGTGAACGATCTCGCCCTCCAGCAGCTTCTCCGCGTCCGTGGCATTGCCGACGCAAAGAACTTCAAAATCATCCCGAAGCACCCGGCGCAGTGCTTCCTGCGAGCGGACCTCGTCGTCGACGACCAGAATGGTTCCCTGAATACTCACAACAGCACCACAAAGCGGTCAGACCGATCTGGCGCGCAGCTATGCGGCCGCTTGATCAGGCCGTTAAGAGAATGCAATCGGAGCAGAATGCGCATCGGGTCCTCAGCAGATCCTCGGCAATTGCTCGCCTGACAGCCAGTCGACAATGCGACCGCCGCCGAAGCTCGTCGCCATCTGTACGAAGTGATGATCGTCGGCGATCGCCTCGCCGATATCGGCAGCGTCGCGGCCGAGCGGATGCGCACGCATCGCCGCGAGCACCGCTGCGGCGTCCTCGGGCGCCACGATCGCGACCAGCTTGCCCTCGTTGGCGACATACAGCGGATCGAGTCCGAGCAGCTCACAGGCCGCCGCAACGCCCGGCTTCACCGGGATCGACTCCTCGACGAGGTGAAAACCGAGGCCGGATTGCTGCGCGATTTCGTTAAGCGTCGCGGCCAGCCCGCCGCGGGTGGGATCGCGCATCAGCCGGATGCCGGGGCCGGCAGCGGCGACCATGTCGGCGACGAGATCGTTGAGCGATGCCGAGTCCGATACGATCTCGGTCTCGAACGCGAGGTTCTGCCGCTTCGACATGATGGCGACGCCGTGATCGCCGAGCGTGCCGGAGATCAGCACGCGGTCGCCGACACGGGCGTTCTCGGCCGACAGATCAAGGCCGTACGGCACGACGCCGACACCGGCCGTCGAGATGAACACGCCGTCGGCCTTGCCACGCTCGACCACCTTGGTATCACCGGTGATGATGTGGACGCCGGCCGCGCGCGCCGCCTCCCCCATGGACTCGGCGATAATCTTGAGGTCGGCGAAGCGAAAGCCTTCCTCGATGATGAAACTCGCCGACAGATACAACGGCCGCGCGCCCGCCATGGCGATGTCGTTGACGGTGCCGTGCACCGCGAGCGAGCCGATATTGCCGCCCGGGAAAAACAGCGGCGATACCACGTAGCCGTCGGTCGTCATCACCATGCGGCCGGCGGCAACGTCGAAGGCCGACTGATCGTTGCCGCGCGCCAGCCATTCGTTGCCGAAGGCCTCGTGAAACAGCCCCGAGATCAACTGAGCCATCGCCCGGCCGCCCGAGCCGTGGGACAGGTCGACGCAGCCGTTTCGAATATCGAGCTTGCGGTGGAGCGGCTTCATGACGCCCGCCGGAGTTGGTGATCGCGGAAGCGGCCATAAGTCCAGTGCGCCGCACAGGCGCCTTCGGAAGACACCATGCACGAGCCCATCGGGGTTTCCGGCGTGCAGAGCGTACCGAACAGCTTGCAATCCGCCGGCTTCTTCACGCCGCGCAGAATGTCGCCGCATTCGCACGCGGGATTATCGTCGACGCGGAGCTCCGTCATGCCGAAGCGAAGCTCGGCGTCGTATTTGGCGTAAGCAGGCTTCAGCCTCAGCCCGCTATCCGGCAGCTGGCCGAGCCCGCGCCACTCGAATGCGTCGCGCAGTTCGAAGATGTCGGACACTTCTGCCTTGGCGCGCAGATTGCCGTCGCGGTTCACCGCGCGGCTGTACTGGTTCTCGACCTCGTGCCGATGCTCGTTGACCTGACGCACCAGCATCAGGATGGCCTGCATCATATCGAGCGGTTCGAACCCCGCGATCACCACGGGCTTGCCAAAATCGCTGGCGCAAAATTCGTACGGCGCGGTGCCGATGACGGTGGACACATGCGCCGGTCCGACGAAGCCGTCGATTTCGACACCGTGGACGTCGGGAGTATTCAAGATGCCCTGCATCGCCGGCGGCGTCAGAACGTGGTTGCAGAACACGCTGATATTTTCGAGCTGCTTCTTCTCCGCCAGCCGGATCATCACCGCTGTCGGCGGCGTCGTGGTCTCGAAGCCGATAGCGAAGAACACGACTTCGCGGCCGGGATTTTCTTCTGCGATCCGGATCGCGTCGATGGTGGAATACACCATGCGGATATCGGCGCCGCGCGCTTTGGCCTTCAGCAGCGACGCGCCCTGCGAGCCCGGGACGCGCATCAGGTCGCCATAGACGCAGAGAATGATCTCCGGCCGCTCGGCGAGGCGGATCGCCATGTCGATGCGTCCGGCCGGCAGCACGCAGACCGGACAGCCGGGACCGTGGATCATGCGCACGTTGCCAGGCAGCATATCCTCAAGGCCATAGCGCGAAATCGCATGCGTATGGCCACCGCAAAATTCCATGAAGCGATAGGATTTTTGCGGATCGGCTTCGCTGCGGATCGCCCGCGCGAGGCCGAGCGCGATCTCCTTGTCGCGAAACTCGTCGGCATATTTCATCACGCCACTCCCTGCGGCTCGGCGCTGAGTTCGCGGAGCAATTCGAGCGTCTGCCTCGCCTCCTCCGGATCGATCTTGGCCAAACGACAACAAGAAGATGGCAGCCGCGATGCGGAAGGCGCACGAGATCGTCGATGATTGCAAGGACGCCGCCACCGCCGGCCTGCGGAAAAC